>NZ_DFOZ01000013.1:66209-119366 GCF_002377005.1 Limnobacter sp. UBA3528
CTCGCTTTGCTCACCCACTACTATGCGGCTGGGGTAGAGGTTGTCGTACAGTGCTTTGCCTTCTCGCAAAAACTCCGGGCTGAATATGATTTGGTTGGTGTTCAGCTTCTTGCGCAACTGTTCGGTGTAGCCCACCGGGATGGTGCTTTTGATGACCATAGTTGCGTGGGGGTTAATGGCCAATACGTCCCCCGCCACTGCTTCAATCGATTGGGTATTGAAGTGGTTGGTTTCAGGGTCGTAATCGGTGGGGGTGGCAATAATCACAAAGCTTGCGCCCACATAAGCTTCTTCTTTATTCGTGGTGGCTTTGAAGTTAAGCGGTTTGTTGGCCAGGAAATCTTCTATTTCCGCATCGTGAATGGGCGACTTTTTCTGGTTCAACAAATCAACCTTGGTTTGAACAATGTCCAAGGCCACCACCTCATTGTGCTGGGCCAGCAGCATGGCGTTGCTTAAGCCCACGTAACCCGTACCGGCAATTGCTATTTTCATAAGTAACCGGGCCTTGCGCCCTTCAAATGTTGAATGGCTTTAGAATACCGGATTGCACCAACGGCTAGAGCGGAATACAAGCGAATGAAAAACAGAATATTGGTAACTGGCGGTGCCGGCTTCTTGGGTTCGCACCTATGCGAACGTTTGCTGGCCGAAGGCAACGAAGTAATTTGCGCGGACAATTATTTTACGGGCAGCAAAGAGAATGTGGCGCACCTGTTAAGCAACCCTTATTTTGAGCTGATTCGGCACGATGTAACCTTTCCGCTTTACATTGAAGTAGACCAAATTTACAACCTGGCCTGCCCTGCAAGCCCGGTGCATTACCAGCACGACCCAGTACAAACCACCAAAACCAGTGTGCACGGCGCAATTAATATGCTGGGCCTGGCCAAGCGCGTGAAGGCCAGAATTTTTCAGGCCAGCACAAGCGAGGTTTACGGCGACCCAGAGGTACACCCACAGCCCGAGGAATACTGGGGCCGTGTAAACCCGATTGGCATTCGTAGCTGCTACGACGAGGGTAAGCGCTGTGCCGAAACCCTGTTTTTTGATTACCACCGCCAACACAACCTGGACATTAAAGTAGCCCGAATTTTTAATACGTACGGCCCACGCATGCACCCCAATGATGGCCGCGTGGTAAGCAACTTTATTGTGCAAGCATTGAAAGGCCAAGACATTACGATTTTTGGCGATGGCAGCCAAACCCGTAGCTTTTGCTATGTGGACGATTTGATTGAAGGCTTTATTCGCTTGATGAACACAGAGCCTGGTTTTACAGGGCCCGTGAACCTGGGCAACCCGGGTGAATTCACCATGCTGGAATTAGCTGAGAAAGTAATTGAATTAACGGGTTCAAAGAGCAAGCTGACTTTTATGCCTTTGCCGCAAGACGACCCCAAGCAACGCCAGCCCAACATTGAGTTGGCCAAAGCGAAGTTGGGTTGGGAGCCCAAGGTGAATTTGGAAAATGGTCTGATAAAGACAATTGAGTATTTCAAGAGCATGTTTTAAGTAGGCAAGAACTTCGACGCCAGGCTATGCGCTCTGCGATTGACAAGTGCATGCATGACTAGAGTTGCATCATATATATTGCGAACCCCATGTCGACTGGCATTTTTGATTCCATAGGGATAATTGTTCAATAGAGCAAATATCAAATAAGGGAACCTTCGGAGTTGCATTTGAAACAATGGAAATTTCCTCGGCTTTAACCCTTCATAGCTAACGTTAAAGTTTTTACACATTTGCATCACTGCAGACTCAACCTGAACTCTTGTTTTTGAATTCACTTCTCCGAGTGATATCTCGAGCATTCGCCTGAGTGGGATTTTGACTTTTAATTTGTTTTCAGGAAACAACTCCAGATACTTGTACAGCGCCTCGTAAAGAATACTTTCAAAACCAGGGCAGTAAACGAAGCCTTGAGCCAGTTTCAAATCCACCTTAGACACGTAATCGTCAGCCTCACTGGAATTTACTTTCTCCCGCATTTGGGATGCTCCGTTACTTCGTGCGGAGGAACCTGCAATAACGAGAGGTTGATGTGAATAGGCGTAAGTTGGGACAGAAAATGCAGTAGCAAACGCAGAGTATGCATCTGGCGTTATAGAGTTAAAGTAACGACCGTCGACTGTTCGAGACTTGTTCAAAACACTAAGGTGTACAAATCCACAGTACACGCTGGGCAAATCAAAACAATACTTGTACTTAAAATCAATCGTTTTTTGTATCCAACTTAAGGAGCGTCTTAGTTCAACACCCTTTCGATACATACCAATCCAAGCAGCATCACGAATTGATTCATCTGGAAAATCTGGCCAGATGTATGTGGAAGTCTTTCCTGCAATAACCTTGACATTGAATTTTGAGGAAATCGCTGCCGCCCGCGCCACTGCGTCTGGATACAGACCATCGTCATCACCAATAAAAATCAC
Source organism: Limnobacter sp. UBA3528 (assembly GCF_002377005.1). Taxonomy (NCBI): domain Bacteria; kingdom Pseudomonadati; phylum Pseudomonadota; class Betaproteobacteria; order Burkholderiales; family Burkholderiaceae; genus Limnobacter; species Limnobacter sp. UBA3528. The sequence goes on from NZ_DFOZ01000013.1 coordinate 68,648, forward strand.
GAAACCCTCATTCACGTGCCCAAGAGCAAACTCAAAGTTTTCTGACATCGACAATGGACGCGGAGTGCGAACATACCTAAGCTTTGGATTTGATAGTTCAGAAACCACTTGGGAGGTTTCGTCCTGACTACAGTTGTCACTCACCAGCACCTCAAAGTTTTCGTAGGTTTGGTTTAGGCACGTTCGGAGGGTGTGCCTCAAAGTGGCGCAACGGTCCTTGGTCGGCACGATGATCGTGAATTTTTCCATAATCTTCTATTTTTTCAGTAAAACGTATAACGACGAAAAAGACACCCCGAGGATCGCCGCGATTGAGGTAGAAACTGCCCCACCCACGATACCCATGGATGGGATCAATGTCATATTCAAAATAAAATTACAGCACAGCGACAATAGGGAACTTAAATAAATAATCTTTGTTAAACCTTTGACCTGAATTATTTGGGTGACTACAAAGAAAGCAATGTAGGGAACGCCAGACCAAATCAGAATTTGCAAAACCGAGGTAGCTCCGCTGAATTTTTCACCGTACAAAACTTGAATAATAAGATCTGCCAGAAAGGATATTAGGGTTGCGGCTACAATCGCAAACAGAGAGGCCATTAGCAATACTCTCTTTGTAAATTTTCTGTACTGAATGCGTGACGAACTATAAAGACGAATTACCTTTGGATAGATCAATGGTCCAATAATTGAAGGTATGACTAACCACGCCTCGGACACTTTAGATGCAGAGGCATACAGCCCAGCCTGATCAACACCCAAAATTTTTCCCACCATAATTTGGTCCATACGCATGTTTAATAATGAGGTGGCCATACCGAACAATAACGGCAAACCCTCTGTGAACATGTGTCGAACACGAGTCGCAATAACTTGCAATTTTGATAACTGCAAATAATGTCGCCCGACCAATGCAACTGCGAAAATGGATGAGCACACTGCCTCAATTACGCTAACCAAGATCACCGCGATAACAGGCTGAATATGATGGGCAGCAACCATTTTTGCGCCGATAAAAACAAGAAGAAGTAAAAGCTCAAACTTTGCGTAGAGCTGAAGATTTTCATTGACTTCAAAAACGCAACGACTTGTTTCAGATAACCTGAAGAACAAGGTTGACGAGAGGATAGCTACGTAAAGAGCGACGCCCTTTTCAAAGTCGATTACTTGGAACAACAAGATTGCGACTAGCGATGCAAGTAACGCTCCGCACAATTGAATGAAAAACGCGGAACCTAATGTTTGCTCTTGGTTGGATGGGCTGTTTATCAAATCTCGCGTGAGAATGCCCGTCACGCCAGGATTGGTAAAGCAGTAAAGAATAGAAACTATCGCGATTGCCATGGAGTACTTACCCAATTCATTAAGAGGCAGAACTCTAGCCAGGTAAGCCCACAGTAAAAAGCCAAGTAATATCCGAGCTAACTTTTCGGTGGTTAACCAAGATAGATTTTTGAACCAACCGGAATTGACGGCTTGGTTCATCTTAATCTTTACTCAAGAAAGTGGCTAAGCGCTCAATTACAGACATGGCCGGGGACCAACCAGTACTTTTAAGTTGCTGTACGCAGGCACTTATAATCATCGGCTGACCAAATGCACCAGCGCGATTGTCAACAACCAAGTCGGGCGATTTTCCTAAATGGGTTGCGACTAAATCGCCGAACTGTTTGATAGACAGGGTTTCACCAGAAGCCATGTTGAAAACACCCTTTTTTGACCCCAAAGACAGATGAGCCAACGCTGCGGCCATGTCCTCAACATGCAAGAAATCTCTCTGCAAACAACCATTCACTTCTATCGACTTGCCCGCGCGCAGTGCTGACACCAAAGAAGGAAACAAACGGTTCGGATGTTCGCCTGCGCCGCCGAATGGAAAAAACACGCGGGCCCATGCAAGACTCAAACCCTTTGAATCGCAGAGGAGTTGGAGACACTCATGCGTCAGGTTCTTTGCCTTTCCATAAATGGTTGACGGACAGATAGACGTGACATTTTCTTCACATACTGTTTCGTCCCAAGAGTACTCAGCGCAAGTACCCGACACTGTGAGGTGTTGACCACCTGAGGCAGCGAACTGCTCAACGAGATCTATCGTGGAAGTCACCCATTGCGTGTTTTCGACAGAAGTCCAGAATTCACCATGCTTGGCGAACCATGCCAGATGGATTAAATGAGTAGGTTTGAATTGCTGGATTACATCGAACGAACTGGATCTGAGCAAATCACATTCCGCAAACTGGAAGTTCGACGGCATGTGATCAAGCGGCTTCTTTCCAAGTATCAATGTGGGCACGCCACGATTCTGAAGAATTGACACCACATGCTTGCCGATATAGCCGGTTCCACCCGTCAAGAGAACGCGCATATTTACATCACGCTTAATTGAGGTACCGCACACACAAATTTACCACCCCAATCGCGAATGTAAGACAATTGCTCCATAACTTCTGACTTCAGGTTCCATGGAAAGATTACGATGTAATCAGGCTGAGACTTTGAAATTACGCTTTCATCAACAATCGGAATTCGACTACCAGGCATATATTTATTTTGCTTGGCAGGATTTTTGTCCACCACGGCGGAAACAAAATCTGCCTTAACTCCCGCGTAATTCAGTAACGTATTTCCTTTTGCTGCGGCACCGTATCCCATCACTTTTTTCTTATCCTGCTGTGCTTGAATCAAGAAGCCTAAAAACTCATTGCGCACTCGTTGAGCCTGCTTTTGAAAATTCGTGTAGGTTTCTGTCTTAAGCAAACCACTTGAAACTTCTTCGTGTAGCACGTCTTTCACGGTATGAGACTCTGGCTGCGGCCTGGAATCGCTGCGTTGTGCGAAAACCCTGAGGCTGCCGCCATGCGTACTCAAGCGTTCCACGTCAAAAATGCTAAGACCCGCTTTGCCAAAAATTCGCTGAATCGCCGTCAGTGAAAGATACGAAAAATGCTCGTGATAAATCGTATCGAATTGACTGTGTTTAATCAGTTCTAGCAGGTGAGGAAATTCGAATGTAACAACCCCAGCTGGCTTGAGGAGCCTTGTGAATCCCGATACAAAATCATTGATATCGGGCACATGAGCCAGCACGTTATTGGCCACCATCAAGTCAGCCTGAGCACCTTGCCCACTTAGGGTATTCGCAAGATTTTCCCCGAAAAACTCCTGCACTATTCGAATTCCCCGCCCACGAGCCGCCTGCGCAGTGCTAGCAGTTGGCTCGATTCCCGTGCAGGGTATTCCACGCTTCTGCACGAACTGCAACAAATAACCATCATTAGCCGCCACCTCGACGACATGAGATGCTGAATCAAGGGAGAAACGATTCACCATGGTGTCAACATATCTCTCGCTATGAGCCAACCAACTGGTAGAAAACGCACTAAAGTAGGCGTACTCACTATCGAATAATTCGTGTGCTGCTGTGAAATCTTCAGTTTGTACTAGCCAACAGTGTTCGCATACAAGCACTCTTAAGGGAAACCATTTCTCAGGAGAGGACAGGTGCGATTTTGGTAAATAAGCATTAGATGGCGGAGAGCTACCCAAATCGACGAAATTCGTCGATAGCACTGAGCTGCAATGTCTACATTTCATAAACGAACCCCTTCGAAATTTGAATCAATAAGTGCATGATTGGCATCCCTAACGGAACGCTCAACCACAGGTAAAGGCCACTGAATCCCAAAAATTGGATCTAAGGCATTCACGCCGCCTTCGCTCGCTGAGTCATAGGGTGCGGTGTGCAGATACAGCATCTCAGTGTCATCTTGTAAAGTTTGGAAACCATGCGCGCAGCCTTCAGGGACCAATAGTGAAAGACTGCCTCCGGAGGTTAATGTTGCGGTGTAAGTTTGCATATACGTTTTAGATTCGGCACGTAGATCAATGATTACATCGAACACCCCGCCTTTTAAACAGGTAATTATTTTTTTTTCGGCAAACGGTGCATGTTGAAAGTGCATACCACGAATGGTTCCCGCAAGTTGTGTTTTTGTGTGGTTAACCTGACGAATGGGTTGACCCTTTAAGACTGGATGTAACAACTGATCGCAAAAAACTCTCTGGAGAAATCCACGAGAATCTCCGATCGGAGCTCGATGAATTAAGAACAATCCGTCCAGATTTGTTGGTTCAAATCGAAGTTGACTAGACATGGTCAGTTACGGAGTGGCTTTAGATAGATAAAATTGAAATTGCTGCAAAGACTTCGCAATTAAGTCACCACCGACTCTATAGGTATTGTGCCAATCAATCGTGAGCTCTAGCGCCTCTTGAAGGTTGAATCTCGGTTTCCAGCAAAGCTCTTTTTTCGTCATTGAGCTATCGAGTCTCAACATTCCCGCTTCATGAAGATCTGAGGCCTGCACCCGATAAGCCGCATTTTTGTATTTACTGCAAAGGAACTCAACTATCCATTCCACAGTTTGAGCATCAGCCTCATCAGGCCCAAAGTTGAATGGTTTGCTGTACATCTCAGGCGACTTATACAAACTCTCTGCAAGGGTGAGGTAGCCAACCAGCGGTTCAAGAACGTGCTGCCATGGACGTGTTGCATTGGGGGAGCGGATAGTAAGTACTTGATTCTGATCAAGCGCGCGAAGAAAGTCTGGGATTAATCGATCTTCGGACCAGTCGCCACCGCCAATAACGTTGCCGGCACGCGCCGAGGCGAGCCCTATACCGGCCTTTTTGAAAAAAGATTCCCTGAATGACGCGGTCACTAGTTCAGAACAAGCTTTGCTGTTTGAGTACGGGTCATGCCCTCCAAGGCGATCATTTTCACGGTATGGCCAAACCCACTCCATATTTTCATAACATTTGTCTGTTGTGATGTTTACTACCGAGCGGACCTTTTCAGACTGCAGCGCCGCCTGTAAGAGATTGGCGGTACCCATGACATTGACAGAGTATGTTTCAAGCGGATTGCTGTAGGAATATCGAACTAGAGGTTGCGCCGCCAAGTGTAGAACAATGTCGGGTTGAGCTCGATGCAAAGAGGATTTCAATGCCTCATAGTCTCTTATGTCCGCAAGCGTGGAACTGCAAATTTTTTCATCTATGCCTGCTAGTTCATAGAAACTGGGCTTACCTCGGGGAGCCAACGCGTAGCCATGTACCTCTGCCCCCATACTTTGCAATAGAACAGAAAGCCAAGAACCCTTAAAGCCTGTGTGGCCTGTCAATAGAACACGCTTACCTTCCCAAAAAGATCTCATTTGTCCCACATCCTCCATGGAGCCTTACCACTGGACCAGAGGCTCTCCAATAGATTCTTTTCACGAAGCGTATCCATCGGTTGCCAAAAACCCTCATGACGAAAGGCGGTTAGGTTACCCTGCGCGGCGAGCGTTGAAAGCGGCTCGGATTCCCAAGTGGTTTGATCGCCGGATATGAGATCGATGCATTTGGGGGACAGAACAAAGAATCCCCCATTGATTAAACCTCCATCTCCTTTGGGCTTCTCTTTGAAACTGCGAACAAATGGACCTTCAAGATCGAGGGCACCATAACGCCCCGGTGGCTGAACTGCGGTGACCGTTGCCAGCTTCCCTTGATCTCTGTGAAATTGAATTAACTCGAGGATATTGACATCAGACAATCCATCCCCGTAGGTGAAGCAAAAACAATCATCCGTCTCGACATATTTTTTAACACGAAGAAGTCGCCCGCCTGTCATTGAATGTTCGCCAGTATCAACCAGTGTCACTTTCCAAGGTTCTGCTTTCTGGGTGTGAACTTCCATACGGTTATCATCCATATGAAATGTGACGTCACTCATGTGCAAGAAATAATTGGCAAAGTACTCCTTGATCAGGTAGCCCTTGTAGCCACAGCAGATGATAAATTCATTGACCCCAAAGGATGAATAGATCTTCATGATGTGCCAAAGTATTGGCATTCCGCCAATTTCAATCATTGGCTTCGGCTTAAGATGAGTCTCCTCAGAGATTCTTGTACCCAGACCACCTGCAAGAATGACTGCTTTCATTAATTAAACCTATCAAAATTAGGATTTTAATTACCCAATAACGGGCTCAAAGTATCAATGATCGTATTGTAGACTTTTGGGAAATCTCTGCTTAGAACCAGAGGTCGAAAGTTATGCTTACTTGATTTGTTACGAGACAAAACACCGGAAAATGGCGACCATGGCTCACAGTGCATTAATTTACGAACTTAGTCTTGATCAGACGGAAATGAACCAACAAACGATCAAGCTCGCATTGATCCCCTTCTTGATCAAGCAACTGGACCTTGTCTCCCCCGGAGACAGTCGATCACAAGATCAAGCTGTTCTTACGGAATTCCTACCCTCAGCGTTACAAGCATTCAGACCGATCTCAAGGGCTGTTAAATGTTTCAAAAATGACTCTTTTAATTTGATCAACTCTCTTCAATATGCAACTTTTCTATATCTGCTCTCTTCAAAATTAAGTGAGGCGGGTCAAAAATATTTCTACTTGGCAGACAGAATTTTTCTATTGAACAAAGCACTGCACGGTGTTGAGCTCTACCACAAGACGAAGCTTCCACCTGTTTTCTTTATTTCACACGGGATTGGTTCGGTTTTGGGAGACGCTTACTATGCAAATAACCTTGTTTTTTTTCAAAACATCACTGTAGGGCGAGTGGGTGAGAATAGACCAATACTGGGCTCACAGCTAATAGTCTATCCGAACGCTTCGATCACAGGCAAAAGCCGAGTAGGCGACAATTGCGTGATTTCAGCTGGTGTACACCTGCATAACCAAATAGTTCCAGACAATACGATTGTCAAAATAACTGAGGGTCAAATTACCTTTACAGAGAACAAAGGAAACCTGATTACCCAATACTTGGACTTATCTATTCCTGACAAAATTGACGATCTTCTTTAAGCGCGGAAATACTAATCTGAAACGTCGCACGTTTAGTTTAAAGACGGTCCACATTGACGGTACCAGTACATGCTTGGAGACCATTTTATAAAACTCCGGAAACTCGACAACAGAAATTTCTTGTTCCCATCGGATATTAAATCTACCTGCTTTCTGTAAGCGAATATATTCGGGCTCGCGACTGGAAGTGTGGGTAGCTTCCGCATCAAATCCGGTATTAACGACTAGATTATGCTTGGGCATCACACTCAATTTGCCAGTAACGAAATGGGCCAAGGTCCACTGGTGATCCCAAGTGCTGATGAAGTCGGCATAAACCAAATCAAATACGGTTTTCCAGTATCGCCTGTCAGCACCGGTGGGGAAACCCGGATAATTTCCAAGGTTGGCTCGAATTTCTGGCCAGTTTTTCATTGATTCGTCGTAAGCAAGCCAGGCATGACGCCAGGTTGCCCAGCCCCAAACATGCCACGCCTTCGTGAAACATACCTCGTTGGGAAGTTCCAACCATGGCTCGACCAGATTAGAACCGGATACTGAAAGGACCCTGCTCTCTGTACGGAATCGTTCGAGCATGGAATCGCAGTACCAAAAAAAATCAAGATTGGGCACGGTATCGTCTTCCAAAATGATGCCTTGTTCTTCATTCTCAAAAAACCAATCTATTCCAGAAGACACAGCCTTTCGACAGCCAAGATTTTCTGGCAAGAAGCGCGTCTTCAGTTCACAGTCCCAATCGATTCCGCTGAATAATGCACGCACTTGGTCTGTTTTCACCTCGTCCCCATCAACTCCAGGCCGAGGACCATCGGCAGACACATACAGCCGTGGTGGTCGAGCTTGACGAACGGCTTCTAGAACTCGTGCGGCCTTGTCTGCTCGATTAAAGACCAGCATTAGAACTGCATTTGGAGTACGCATCTGACTTAGTTAAAAATTTAGGATGCCAAATTCTAACCGTTTAGCACTTTATAGATATTGGCAATTTGATAATACGCGTAGCAATAGCATCGATTTGGATATGCTTCAAAGTGAATTATGATCTAGTCAGTTCTTTAATTGCCCATTTTCCGACTACAGGCTACTTTGAGATCCGAACTACTTATCGGTTTACCGCGCTGGATAAAACAAATACTGGTCATGTCTGTAGACATGGTCATGGGCATCGCCGCCACCTGGCTGGCTTTCAGCCTGCGCATTGATGGCATGCACGTTCCAAGTGGCAATGAATGGATTCCATACTGGTTTGGCCCTTTGCTGGCTTTGCCCATCTTCATTCATTTTGGCCTGTATCGTGCCATATTCCGCTATACCGACCTGGCTGCCATCAAACAAATTGTTAAGGCTGTCGCCGTGTATGCAGCCATTTACAGCGCGGTGGTATTGGCGTTTTATATTCCGCCCAACCCTCGTTCAATTGGTGTTCTACAGCCCTTTATTTTGAGCGCCTTTATTGTGGGGGTGCGCATGTTTGCGCGGTTCTGGCTGCTTTCAAGCACCGTTGACCCCCGGCTACGTGTGCTGCGCCGCCGTTTGCTGATTGTGGGCGCTGGCGAGGAAGCAGTGCAACTGGCGAACGCACTGAAAGACTCACCTGAATACATTCAGATTGGTTTTGTGAGTGATGACAAGCAGTTGGTTGGGCGTAATATGGCTGGCCACCGTGTGTTTGCACTGAATGACTTGCGCCCGGTAATCGAGAACTACGAGGTTTCTGACCTGGTAATTGCGCTAGAAAGTGGCTCGCAAGGTGCCCGCCGTCAAATTATTGAGGAATGCAAGGGGTTGCCAGTGCACATTCAAACTGCGGGGCTAACTCTGGATAGTGAACATTCTTCCATTCGAGAACTGGACATTGACGACCTGCTGGGCCGCGACCACGTACCCGCGAATGTTGAACTGCTGAATTTGAAAAACCACCGGAAGGTTGTGCTGGTGACCGGTGCGGGAGGCAGCATTGGCTCGGAATTGTGCCGCCAAATTTTGGCGACCCGCCCCACCCGCTTGGTGCTGTTTGAAAACAATGAATTTGCCTTGTATGCCTTGCACCATGAATTGCAGCAGAAGGTTCATTCCTTTTACCGGGAGGTGCAATTGTCCCCGGTACTAGGGGACGTTCGTGATGCTCACCGACTTCGCGAGGTATTCAAGGCCATAAAACCGAATACGGTTTACCATGCAGCCGCATACAAGCATGTGCCCTTGGTTGAGCTGAACCCTTTTGAGGGTATTAGAAACAACTTTCTGGGCACGCGCTTAACCGCTCAGGTGGCCGAAGAAACCGGGGTTGAAGATTTCGTACTGATTAGCACCGACAAAGCGGTGCGCCCCACCAACATTATGGGTGCCAGTAAACGCTTGGCTGAACTGGCCCTGCAAGCCCTGGCTGCAGAGCCCGGCGTAAAAACACGATTCAGCATGGTTCGCTTCGGCAATGTGTTGGGTTCAAGTGGTTCAGTGGTGCCTTTATTTCGCCAACAAATTGCCAAACTTGGGCCGGTTACCATCACTGACCCCGAAGTTACGCGCTTTTTCATGACCATTCCTGAAGCGGCGCAGTTGGTTATACAGGCAGGAGCCATGGCCAAAGGTGGCGATGTGTTTGTGCTGAACATGGGCGAGCCAATTCGAATTATCGACCTGGCCAAACGCATGATTACATTGGCAGGCTACACCGTGAAAACCCCTGAACAACCTGAAGGCGATATTGAAATTAAGGTGACTGGTTTGCGCCCTGGCGAAAAGCTTTACGAAGAGCTGCTGATTGGCAACGACCCGAAACCCACCGAACACCCGCGCATTATGAAAGCAAATGAAAAAAGTGTTAGTGATCAGGAACTAGACCGGGAAGTTGAAGCGCTGCAAAGTATTTTGCAGACCAGGAACGTGCCTGAGCTAAAGAACCTGTTGTTGCGCCTGGTGGACGGTTACCAACCCGAAAGTGAAACGTTCGATGCTTTGGCGAAAACTGACAAACCTGGTGCCTAAAACCTATTTCAAGATGGCAAGAAAGGTGCGAGCAATAATTTGAATGTCTAGCCACAGGCTTTGTTGCTGGACATACTGCACGCAGTAGGCCAGTTTGGCAGGCATCACTTCTTCGATATAAGTTTTTTCCGGGTTGCTGCTTTTTCCCAGTAACTCACTTTCACTGCGATATTCAATACTCGCCAAATCAGTAATGCCTGGCCGCACAGAGAGCACAATGCTTTTGGTAGCCTCGGGGTACAAAGCAACATACTTGGGCACTTCCGGACGTGGCCCCACCAAGCTCATGGTGCCTTGAAGCACATCGATTAGCTGCGGCAATTCGTCAATTTTATAGTGCCTTAGAAAGGCTCCTACCTTGGTTATGCGTGCGTCTTGCCCCACAGTAATTTGCATGGCTGTGCCCGATTGCGCCACAGTCATGGTTCGAAATTTATGGATTCGAAAAGGTTGGCCGCGCAAGCCGATGCGTTCTTGCCGGAAGAATACCGGACCTGGCGAATCACGTTTAATCAGCAACGCGATGACCACAAGCATAGGGCTCAGCAATAGTAAGCCTGTGAATGCAAGTACGATGTCGAACAGGCGCTTTATCACAGGTTTACTTAGGCCAGGATAGATTGAACTGCGTGGATGACACGGTCAATTTCAGATTGCGTCATTTTCGAATACAGGGGAATGGAAACCATGCGCTCGTACGCCTTCTGACTGACCGGGAAGTTGTCTATTTTCAACTTGTACATTTCTCGCCAATAAGGCTGTAAATGAAGTGGTATGTAATGCACACTGCAACCAATGCCCTGCGCATACAACGCTTCAACAAACTGATCGCGCGTTAGTGGGCATTGATCACTTAAACGCAAAATGTACAGGTGCCATGAATGCAAGCTGTTAGCAGCCGCGCCTTGTGGTAATACAACAGGCAAGTTTTCAAAAGCTGCGTTGTATTGATCAACGATGGCTTGCCGTTTGGCCCGAAACAGTTCAGCTTTTTTCAGTTGATGAATACCCATGGCCGAGGCGAGATCTGTGAGGTTGTACTTGAAGCCAGGTGCGACTACCTCGTAATACCAACTGGGTGCCTTGGAGGTGAAGCGATCAAATACATCGCGATTAATACCATGCAGGCGCATGGTTTTGCAGCGCTTGATGATCTCGGGGTTACGCGATACCACCATGCCACCTTCACCAGTGGTAATGGTTTTGTTGGCATAGAAACTGAATACTGCTGCATCAGTTTGCAGGTTGCCCACGGCGACACTATCAACCACACAAGGTAAGGCGTGTGCTGCGTCTTCGACTATCTTCAAACCATGTTCTTGAGCGATCGCAACGATGGCCGACATATTGGCAGCCAGCCCCGCGAAGTGAACTGGCATGATGGCCTTTGTTTTATTGGTAATGGCCGCGCGAACTAAGGCAGGATCGATATTCAAACTACCGGGCAGTACATCGACAAAAACAGGATCGGCACCCAGGTAACGTACCACTTCGGCAGTGGCAGTAAAGGTGTGGGTGGGCACAATGACTTCATCGCCAGGCCCAATACCAATGGCTTCTAGCGCCAGGTGCAAACCCGCAGTCGCTGAGTTAACAGCAATGGCCTGCACAGGCTGATTACCCGAAGCCACACCGCCGCCTGCTGCGTTTAGCATGGTTTCGAAATCAGTTTCAAATTGCCGGGTTTTGGGGCCTGTAGTCAACCAGCCCGAGCGCAGGCAATTGACCACTTCCTGAATTTCTTCCTCGCCAATTTCTGGCAAAGCAAATGGCAAAAATGGTTGAGTGCTCATGCGTTTAACTTGATCAAATATCGGTTGAGTATACGGCCATGCGGTCGCTTGCAGGTACCTGCAAGCTTAAACCCAAGCTTTGTATAAAAGTGATTGGCCTTGGCATTGTCGCTTTGGTCGGTTGTTAAGTACACGGCCGTTGCACCTGCAGTTTGTGCGTGGGCAAGAAATGCGGAAACCAGTTGCTGACCTATTTGCTGCCCCTGCGCTGTGGGCTTTACACCCAGGCTGCTGAGCAAGGCCGCATTGGGTTGATCGGGCAAAGACTCGCCCCTGTAAAACAAAGCTGACCAAAGTTTGACAAACACCAGACCAGGCTTTTTTAACAAGGGCCACAAAGAGGCCATTGCAAATGCCAGCCAGTGCTGCCTGAGCAATTGTGAAAAAAAACCTTGGGGTTGAGTTGTACCCACTACGAAACCGATAACTTCGGAAGGCTTGGCTTGTGGGCAGGCCACCAATGAAATACCCGTGGGGTGATTTAGAAACCCACTGTACAAAAGACGAAGAAATCGAGTGCCCATAAGCGTGAGGAAAAAGCCAGGGAAAGCCTGAATATGTACTTGTACAACTTGGGCGATATCGCTGGTTTGCGCAGGACGAATTTGAATGGACTCAAGCTTTTTCATGGCTTGTGCCCTTGCAGTGTTTGTTGAAAAAACTCGGCATACTGCGCGCACACTTGGGTTCGACTGTAACGCTGCTCCAGAAATTGCCGACCTTTCGCACCAAGATCGGCAGCATTTTGCGGCTTAGCAAGCAGTTGCTGAACCGCTTGCAACAAGGCTTGTGGGTTGCCGGGCTGGGCAACCAAACCACAACTGGCCTGTTGCACTAGGATACCGGTTTCACTGTTGGCGTCGACGCTGGCCACAACGGGTTTTGCAGCGGCCATATAACCAAGCACCTTACTGGGCACTGAAAATGTGCCCTTACCCGGTAATAAGCTAACCATGGAAATGGTTGCGCAGTTTTGTACAGCGGGCAATAACTCCCTAGGTTGAAACGGTAGAAAGTGCACATTCGGCAAACTTTGCGCAAGGATTTGCAAAGTGGGCAATAATGGCCCTTCCCCCACAAGAAGCCAATGAATTGTTGTGCTCGAATCGCTTTCCAGGGCAAGCTTTGCAGCCTGCATAACCACCTGCGCGCCCGACACATGACCAATGGTTCCAGCATACAAAACCACTGGCGCGCCAGCAGGAATATTTGCCATATCTCGAATCAACTGGCCTTTCTCAGGCTGGGGCTTTATTTCATCGATATCGATCCAGTTTGGAATAATTTCGATTGCGCCTTGCGCGCCATGTTGAGCAACATGATTCTTAAAACCCTGACAAATAACGGCCAAACCGTCTGCCCTTCGATAAGCAGTTCGTTCAATCCATTTCAAGGCGTTGATCACTGGTTTGCTTTTGATTAAACCCAAATCAACCAATACATCGGGGTGTAAATCTTGAACATTGAAAATCAGTTTAAACCCGCGCAATTTGGCCAGTAAAGTAAGCGTCGCCCCCAGTGGCAGTGGCTGCAATACAGCAAACACCAAGCCTGGTTTTTTGCACGTAAGCAGGTACAAAAAACTACTGGCAACAAAACTTAAAAAATTGAGTGCTCGGCTGAGAAAGCTGCGTGTTTCGGAGGTGTACAACCACAAGCGGGTAACACGAACCGGGCCTAAGGTTTCACGCAAAATTCGTTGCTTGATGTACGGTGCCTGCACCTTGCCACTGGGGTGATTGGGAAATCCCGTAACTACTTCCACGTCCCAACCTTGAGCGGCCAAATTCTCAGCGAGCTCTTTGAGCATGTAACCCATGGGTGCATGCTCGGGCGGAAACCATTGGCTTAAAAACAGCACTGAACGCGAATTCATGATTCTTCCGTGCGATAAGCCAACGCAGCCAAACCAAGAACAAAGAACACACCTTCGGCGAAATCATAGTGAAACGAATTCAGCAGATTGAGCAACACATAAGCCAACACAAAACCATGCAGCAGCAACAGGTGCTGCGAGTTGTTCCGCAGCAAAACCATGGCTATAAAAACCATATACAGCGCCAAGGCTACAACACCACCTTGTACTGCAAACAACAAGTACTGGTTGTGCGGATTATTGAATGCGAAAGTGAAACCGGAGGCTTGCGCATGAGGTGTAACGGCCGCCTCAAAACCACCCATACCGTAGCCAAACCATGGTGCCTGGACAAATGCCTCAATTGAATGAAGCCAAAAGCTCAGTCTGCGACCGTTGCTGGTTTCTTGCGCAATTGCTTGCCCGTCGATCCACTGCTGAACTTCAGTAAACACTGCATTGACCCGGGTGTTGAAGAAGTCAGAGCCAAAATACATGGCAAGCAGGATGAGCATAACCGCAAACGCTGCGATGATCGACCCCTTCAAACCAATACGTTGATAGGCGATAACGACAGGCAACACGGCCATGGCCACCCAGCCTGATCGCCCTTCAACCATGAAAAAGAAGTTGTACAGGGCCAGGCCCAATGCCAATAAAACCAAAGCCTTGATTGCCAGGTGAGTTTGCGACCATACCGACTGCAGGCGATAGGCCACGTAGCCGGTGGCCAAAGCGATGAAAAAGTTGTGCGTGATGTGTAGCTTGAATAGCAGTGGTGATTCCGAACCCTCAGGCCATGGGAAAAACCCCAGCGCCACAGCATAACTGCCGAGTACGCTGACAAACACGCCAACACAAAATGCATCAAATACGGTGGTGCCGTCTTGTTTGGTCAAGAATACTGCAGCCAGAATTGGCAACAACAATAGGCGAAGATATTTGCTGAGATAGTCGCTGGCCGAATCGAAATTACTGGTGTCGAAGGAAAGCGTAAACACCAGCCATGCCACAAGCGCATACGCCGCCACGGTTATAGGATGCTTGAACAAACCGGGCAGTCGATTGCGAGTTTGTGGATTGACCAACACAAACACCAAAGTAAGCATCAACAGCAAATTCACCGGCGCCGGCTTAATCGGCAAAAAAAACGCCGCCCCTGCCAAAAACCAGGCTGGGTTGATTCGCTGAAGAAAACTCAAACCCACCCCCACCGTTGCCAGTGCATTTTCAGGAATGCGTAAGTAACCGGCGCGGTAATCAGCCCTGGCAAGCCAAACGCCACTTCGCCCAGGATGATGGCGATGAGCATTTCGGGCACGCTGGCGCGCACGTTGCGGCCAATGATGTAGCCGTTCACAAAGTATTCAAGCTTGTGAATGATGAACAGGTAAAGCACCGACCCCAAGGCCACAAACACGCCGTAGCGAATGGTAAGCACCAGAATAAGGGTGTTGGCCATGATGTTGCCGGCCGCGGGAATAAGGCTGGCCACGGCGGTGAACATGAGCAGCAATTCCCGGAAGGGAAGCACGACATCGAATGCCGGCAAAATGCCGTAAATAAAAACTGCCGTGCAGAAGGTGTTCCAAATACTGACGTACACCTGCGCGCCCATGAGCAGGGTGAAACAGCGCACGTACTTTTCCAGGGTTTGCAACCAGGCGTCGGCCAAGGGTTTGGCCGGGCCGCCCGCCGCAGGGGCTGGCACCATGAGCGCCGCTGAAACACCCAGGATGAGGGCGAATACAAACTGCAGGAAAATGAAGAAGCTGGCGCCGCCAAAACTGCGAATGTAGCCCACGAAGTCGCTGTCGTCTTTGCTGATCATGCGGAACAGTTCGCTGGGCTTGCCGGGTATGTGTTCTTTAATGGCTTGGGGCAGGCTTGCTGTAACCGAGTTCAGGTTGCGCAGTGCCTCCTCAACCAGTTGTGGGCCTTGCTGGGTCATGGTGGCCAGCACAAAGCGCACCCCGCTGTTTAGGCCAATGCCCAATAGCACCACGGCTGCGGCCACCACGGCCGTGGTTAAAAAGGTGGGCAACCAGCCAAACAGGCCGCGCATGAAAGCGCCATTGAATTTGTTGATGTGGGGTTGAAGCAGGTGCACAAAACCGCGGCGGGTAAACCGTGTAAGGGCAAAAATGGCGAGGCCGGCAATAAGCCCGACCCCGATTTTGAGGCTCAACATGCTGATCCAGATGGCCAAAATGCCAACTACGGACGCATATTCCCAACGAAGGGTGGTGTTTTCTTGATGCTGCGGTACTGGGCTGGGCATTTGGATTCTTGGCTGATTGTCGGTTGAGGTATGACCAAGTGAATCCCGATTCTATCCCAACTTTTTCAGGCAACCCCGGGCCTTTGCCGCCAAACCCCCAACAGCATCAACATACCCAGCAATCCGGACACCCCCAAGGCTCCCCCACCGCCACCGCCACCCGAACTAGCGGCCACGGGTGCGGGCGTTGAAGTGCCTGTGCCCGACCCACCGGTGCTGCTACCACTACCCCCGCTGGTGCTGCTGGGGGTGAAGGTGCGCTCGTTGACAGCGGAATTGGCCAGACGAACCACGCTGGTGTTGCTGCGGTTGGTGCTGGTGTCGGTGACTGTGAGCGCGAATTCAGCAATATTGCCTGCCATGCCTGACTGCACCTGCAAGGCGCTGGTGCTGGTGCCCGCCAACACAACCGGGTTGCCAAACACCTGCTGCCAGCTGAAGGTGAGGTTGGCGCTGCCACCAGCGCTGTTGGTGGACAAAGCCGCATCCAGCACAAACGGGCCATTGCTGGCCACCACAGCCGATTGCTGAACATTGGCCACTGGCAAGGGGTTGCTCAGTGCCCGGGCAGCCTGAACAGCACCCAACACATTCAGCAAACCTGCGCCACAGCTTGTGGGTGTGCAGTCGAGGCGCCCAAACAAACCCGTTGAATTACTGGCGTTGGCTGGATAAGGCCGGGCGCTATTGCGCAACAAGGTGTCAATTTGACTGGGGGTGAGGCTGGGGCGCACCGCCTTGAGCAATGAAATGGCACCTGCCACCATGGGCGCGGAAAAACTGGTGCCTGCGAACAAAAATGCAGTGCTGCCATTGGCGCTGGGTGTAGACCCGCCCGTGTTGCTGGCGCCCGCATAGAGACCCGAGTTGTTGCCCGGTACATGCAAGGTGAGGAAGTTGCTGCTGCCGCCTTTGGCAGAGTAGTTTGCCAGTTGACCATCTTGCTCGGCGGCCCCGGCTGCAATGGTGCCCGCGCAGTTGGCCGGGTACTGCACGGCCCCGCCAGAGTTGTTGCCCGCGGATACCACCACCGACACATTGCGCGCACGCGCATCGGCAATGGCCAGGGCCACCATGTCGTTAGCAGCGCAACCGCCGCCAAGCAGAGGTGTGTCAGTGGCGAAGCTGAGGTTGATTACATTGGCTGGGTTTGGGTTCACGCCAATGTTGGGGTCCACACGCCCTGAGCCAGTGGCCCAATAAAAGGCGTCCACAATATCCGAACTGGTGGCAATGCCGCACCGGCCAGAAACACGCACCGGCAGTACCTTGGCATTCCAGTCCATACCGGCCAGAAACTGCCCGTTGTTGGACTGCGCCGCCGCAACAGAAGCCACGGTGGTGCCATGCCACGAGCTGGTCGTTGAACCATCGGGGCAATTAAAACCGGGGGGCGGTGCATCGCCAGGATCGGAGGGATCGGGGTCTCGGCCGTTGCCATCGTTGGAACCCGAGTCGAATACTGTGCCATTTTCTCGAGTGCCGGTGGGCGGGGTGACGTTGCTGACAAAGTCGTAACCCGGCAATAAGCGCCCTTTCAATTCGGGGTTTTCAAACAACACGCCAGAATCGAGTACGGCGATCACCACGTTGCTGCTGCCACGGGTTTGTTCCCACACGTCTTGCATGCGCAGCGAGGCATACGCGCCGGTGTGCATGTAGCTGGCTTGGTTCACAGAATAGGCGCCGTCGTTCGGGGCGGGCACTGCCGTGCGTTGCAACTGAATATCAGGGCTGGCAAAACGCACGCCCGGCAAGGCTTGAAGTGCCGCGCGAATGGCCTGGGGTGTTTGCAAGCTGCCCAACACCGGCAGGCTTTGCATTTCAACCAAATAACTGTTGGGCTGCAACAGGGGGCGCACCATGCGTACCGAAACCCCGAGGGTGTTTTGCAAGGTTTGCAACATACCGGCGGGCGCAGTGCCCTGTGATTGATCGCCCATGTTGACAACCCAACGCATGGGGGTGGGCGTGGCTGTGGTGGTGACCGGGGCGGTAAGCGGGTTCGCATGAACATTCGCCAATTGCGCAAAACCAAAAATACACATCAGCGATGTGGAAACCTTTACATACAACTTCACATCTGTCCCCTGATTTTTAGAAGCCCCTTCGGCTATATGTTCTTACCCTTGAAGCTCCAGAACGGATTCACCCCACAGTGCGTGCACACTGCGGGGTGACTTGGTACTACTTAATTACTGCTACCTGCTGATTGGCTAATTACTGGCCAATCACACCGCCATCAATGCGTGTCAGCACAATGGTGGCTGAACGTGGGCGGTTGCCTGCGTCTGGCATTACGCCAGCCGCTGGGTTACCAAAGCCGCCGCCGGTGAGCGGGTAAGGCCAGGAACTTGTAGGCGCAGCATTGGAGCCATCTTCACCTGGGTGCTGAATGTTGATGAACAGGGCTTTGCCGTCACCGCTTTCAGTCAAACCAGTAATTTCAGACTCGATTGGCCCTACCAACAAGCGGCGCAGTGTACCCACGGCACCCACCTTGGTGCGTACCGTACCTGCTCCGCCCGCAGTGTTGTCAACATCCACTTCCGAGCCATCGCCCACTTCACCGGGTACAGCAGCAACCAACATACAGTTGGTGGTGTCTGTGAATGCGCCGTCGTCGGTTTGGATGTACAACACACCGGTTTTCTGGGAGAACCACAGACCATCGGGGCTGGACAGTACGTTTTCTTCGGTCAGGCCTGACAAGTTAACGTTCGGGTTGTTGATGTCGTCGTCTTCAGCGCCGAACAGGTAAATGTCCCATGAGAAACCAACGGCGGCTGGCTCGCTGCCGTCTTCGCGCCAGCGAATCACGTGGCCGTTTACGTTGCCCTGAGAACCCGCATCACCAATACCATCATTGTCAGTGTCATTGTCGAAATAAACACGTGGGTTGGCTGGGTCTGCTACACGACGGCTGGTGTTGTTGGTCAGGGTCATGTAGACCTCGCCATTGCGTGGGTTCACGCCACCCCATTCTGGGCGGTCCATGGGCGTACCACCTGCAATGTCGGCCAACAAACGTGTGTTCCAGAACTGTTCGTTTGAATCGGTCACTGTGTAGGTGATCGCAGCGGTGCTCAAGGAGCCAGAACCACGCACTGCAGTGATTGTTGTACCGTCAGCTACGCTGGCCAGGTCGATCCAGTCGCCAGTGAAGTCAGCATCAAACCTGGCCACGTACAGCTTGCCGTCGTCCAGATACTTGTCGCCAGCTTGCAGACCGCCCATCATGTCGGCGGGATCCCAGTTGGCAGTCGATACAAACTTGTAAATGTACTCGTAACGGGAATCGCAACCCATGTAGAACACAACTGGCTTGCCAGCTTCTACGGGGCCGACCCATGCGCCTTCGTGGGCGAAACGGCCCATGGCAGTGCGCTTCTTGGGTGTGCTGTTGGGGCGGAACGGATCAATTTCAACGTTCCAGCCGTAGGTGTTGGCGGCGTTGCGATAGTCGTCAGCTGCGGTAGCGCCCACAATGCCCACGTTCCAGCGGCTGAATGGCTCGCCCACTTGGCCAACTTCGCTGGCGGTGTTCCAGCCTTCACGGCCATTACCCACCGTGGCACGCACGCCATAACGGCGCATGGATGCCTGCTCATTGGATGAACGGGTGCCTGGGTTGCTGTTACCGAAGTAACCGGCCCAGTTTTCTTCACAGGCCAGGTAGGTGCCCCATGGGGTGTAACCGCTTGCACAGTTGTTGATGGTGCCACGTGTGCGTGTACCGTTTGGCGAGTACTTGGTAACCATGAATGGGTTGCCACGCAACGGGCCGCTGATTTCCATGTCGGTCAATGTATGAACGCGACGGTTGAACAGGCTGTTTTGAACCACGCTGTACTGACCATTGCTGCCACGACGTACTTCCACCACTGACACACCGTGAATGTACATTTCTTTCAATGCTTCGTTTGCATCGCGAACGCCAGCCACGCTGGTGGGGCCGTTGACGTGCAAATACTCGGGGGTGATCGCTTCATGGTTGATCACCAGCAGACCACGGGTACTTTCTTCGGGATCCCAGGCGTTGTTAGATCCCAAACCGAAGAAGTACATGCCGTCGTGGTGATCACCAGAGCGGAACTGGAATTCGGATGGGTTGTTGGCTGCATCGGAGCCATCGTTCATGTAATCGGCTACGCCAGCAGCGATGGGGTCACCCAACTTGTACAAAACCTGGAACTGATAACCCTCGGCAACTTGAACTGAATCAGCCAGGCTAAATGGGGTTGAAGTGAAACCTACTGCGTTGAGCTGGGTGCTACCGCCAGTGGAACTGGCCACTGCACCGTCACCACCACCACAGCCTGCCAGGCCGAGAAAGCCCAAAGCAGCAACGCCCACTGAGCCTTTCAAAATATTGCGGCGTGAGGGGTTTTCCAAGTGCTGGTTGATGATTTGCTGGAATGTGGGGCTGGAAAGAACTTCCATTTCTTTTTTGGTTAGTGATGACATCTCGACCTCCGTTTAAGACTCACGGATTGTCTGGCCGCCGTGTTACAGGGTTGTGAGTATTTTTTTAAAGAAATGTTTCAGCTTGAACAGGCGCTGAACAAAGCTGGGCGCGGGTTTTGGCGTAGTGGCACAAAGTATCTTGTTCAGCAGGAAAGTTCGTGGCAAACTTGAACGCCAAGCGATTGATTCCATTGGAGGTAGTTGGTAAATGCCGAATCAAGTCAATGAAGTTCCCAGGCGTAAACAAACCTTGGACAAAGAAAGCAGCATCAGACAAAAAATTTGGAAGTTGTGGTTGGTTTTTTTTGCAGCGGGCCTGGCTGCGGCATTTACCACCAGCATGGCCCAAGCTGATGAAGCCACAGACCAGCAAGAATCCCGGGCAGTGATTGAAGCCCAACTCGAAGCCTTTCAACAAGGCGATGGCCCCAAGGCCTTTTCTTACGCAACCCCCAATATTCAAACCATGTTTGGCGATGCCGACACCTTTATGCAAATGGTGCGCGACGGCTATGATGTGGTGTACCGCCCCGCTTCAGTCCGCTTTGTGAAGTTTGAAACAGATGGAATGAATGCACTACACGCGGTGCAAATGATTGACCGCCAGAAAACGCTTTGGAACGTATACTACGTGTTGCAGAAGCGCCCGGACGGCACCTGGAGAATTTCCAGCTGTGAGACCGAGAAAGCGGAAACCGACCTGATTTGACATGACCACTGAAGCAGCAACACCCACTTGTAACATTGCCCTGACCGACGCGGCCCAAGAGCGCATTCTGGATTTGCGGGACAACATGCACAAACCGGCGATGATCCGCCTGTATGTGCAGGGTGGTGGTTGTTCCGGCTTTGAATACAAAATCGACCTTGCCAAGGAAACGGACGAGGACGATATTTTGGTGCAAATCAACCCCTATATTCACATTTATGTAGACCAGGTCAGCGCCCCCTACCTGGAAGGCACCACCATCGACTATGAAGCCCACACCTTGGCCTCACGCTTTGTGTTCAACAACCCGCAGGCAAAAAGTACCTGTGGTTGTGGGTCGAGTTTCTCGGTGGAATAAGCAATAATTTGTTTCTGGTTGTCACTGCAATGCATTCGCTTCGCGGTGTATTACGGAAACTCAACGGCATTTGATTTCTTCTTTGAACTCGTCGTATTTGGCCTCTCGCTTCACCTTGCATTCGCCATCGCGATATTCCTCTTTCCACGGTGCATCGGCCACAGGCGAGAAGCCGTCTTCACACTTCACTTCTTTTTTGTACTCATAAGGCTTGGATTCAATTTTGACCAGGCACGGGCCATCCCAATACTCTTGCTTGCTGCGTTCCCAATAACCATAGTCGCCGCCACCCCAAGCCAAGGCAGGTGCGGTGAATGCAAATGCGGTCACGGTTGCGGTTAAGGCGATGAACGGCTTCATGGGTACTACCTCGATGTATTTGCGGGTGAGGTAATAACGGGTGGGTCGAAGGGGGAGTTGACGGGGACTGATTGCGTTATTAGATTTGGACGTTACTTACATCTTGGGATTGACTAATGAAAAAATCACTATCGAATACATGGGGCAGTTGGTTCGAAGGCGAAAAAGTTTCTGAGGACTTTATGGAAGAAAGGGAGCAGGATATTCTCTCAGGGGAGTATTTGGAAAAATACGAATACAATTTTTCTTTGACCGATCTGGTGCAAACAGACACCAAACGGCATTCAATTTCAAATTCAAACTCCTTAGTAATATTGACTAGGAAATTCTGATTCTCCTCGAGACAACCCGTATCAACCTCGTAAACACCGGGGACTTCACTTAATAACTTCAGCGTTTGGGTTTTCAATCTAGAATGCTCAACAAACCCTCCTAATGGCTAACGAAATTCACTAATTGAAGTGACCGCGCCACTACCCGGGTCAAAACTTAATTGCAAATCACCGTCATTACTTGAGGCAAGAAAAATCGCTTCAGATCCTCGAAGAAATATGTCGTAGTAACTTAATTGAACATCACCTTTATTATTCGGTAGATCAGCTATCCGATGGCCATCGGCAGACAATACATATGCTCGATTCTTCTTGATTTCGTAAGGAGCTTCGATCACAAAAATATTTGATTGAAAATTTTTAGCTACTAACCCATCTGAACACTCAAGCGAAAACTCCACTCCATTAAAACTCCAAACAACCTTTTTTGGGAGTCGCTCTCCAACGCTTAGACCCAAGGTGTTAGCCCCCGAAATGTAAGGTGCATAAATCTCTTTTAGTTCAAAATTTTCCATACTGACCTCAATTAATTGGCCTCGGTTCACCAATAGGAATCAACTTTGCTCGATCAGAATAATTCAAAATTTGCACTTGACTTCCGCCACCAGCATAAACAGTACCTTCGAAAGTTTGAGGTCCCACTGTACCTCGTTGTATCTGAACACCCTCCGGAATCAGAAACTTTTGCACAGTCCCCACCTCTGGTTTAAATTCTGGTGTCACAGCCAGCTCGTTTCTCACGTAATTTACATTTGGAATATTATCTGTGGTTGCCCACCCTCCAGGGCGGGTCTGTCCGGGCGACATCGCCATTTCTATCACCATTCCACCCTTTGGTCCTGGCTCTGATATTAGAGGTGCACCAGGCATCCAAGGTTCTGAGTTTTTGGGTGCTGGCAACGCCAGTACTTCGGTTCTCTCTTCCCCCTTCAACCCCCACGGATCCACCCAAGTCATGGGGTTCGGCGCGTACCGATAGGCGTTCATTCCACCCAGCAAACCAATGGGGTCTTGCGTGATGAACTGCCCGCTGTTGGGGTCGTAGTAGCGGTGCCTGTTGTAGTGTAGCCCCGTTTCTTCGTCGTAATACTGCCCTTGAAACCGCAGTGGATTGTCCACTTCGTTCACGTGGGCCAGGGCCAGCGCACCGTAGGTTTTGAAGGTGCTGGACCACACCACTTCTGCGCGGGCGTTGGTGATTTCTCGCGGGGTGCCGATGTGGTCGGTGTGGTAGTGGTACACATGCCCTTGGCGCAGGCCGCGCTCGATCATTTCTCCAATGCGGTTGCCGCGCGCGTCGTAATTAAAGCGCCTATTGCCTTGGCGCTTTAACCTGTTACCCGGGGTTTATTGTGGCCTGCGGGCATTGGGGCTGTAGGTTCTGGCAAAGCACGGATTGCTTAAGCAACTCAAGCAATATTGACACGCATCAATCAGATTTTTTCATTTCAAAGATTCGAATAATGCCCGTCTTAATGTTTCTAACTGGTTATTCTCGACAACCAAAACCTTGGCATTTTTATAAAGAACGAGATCTGAAAATGAGCCCATTCCTCCAAAAATACTTTTGAGTTGGCTTCTAACGTAGTTTCTTTCAGAATCGTTTGCACACTGACTCAAAGCCAACATCAAAGATCGCAAGGATGCTGACCAATTGGTTTCCTCTGACTTCTCGAGCAGAGTTATAAGCTGTTGCAAGATCAATTCTGTACTTTTCATTTTTATCTCAATTACTTTAAAGGCCAACTTTCCAAAACTTCAACTCCATCAATCAACCAAGGCTTCTAAATTACGATTTTCTGGGTACCTCCCACATAGTGCCCACCCTGCGAAGCCACGCGCCCAGCGTGGATGGTAGTGTCCAATAGGATTGATCGAACAAGCCGTCTGGGGTGTCACAAAGAATCTCGTCGAGGCGCTTGAACAAGGCTGCCCGCAACGCCGGTCATTCCACTCAGGTCGATGAGTCCACCAACGCCTCCGGCAAAATCACCCAACAGATCGCCGAGCTTCTTGAACTTCTCGCTCTTAGTGGGCAACATGGCATGCAACTGCCCAAGAAAAGCGCGTGCAAGATTTTCCTGGCCAGAAAACCACCACGGATTGAAAGTCACGATGACAGGCTGTTCAGCTTCTGAGCGCTGTTCCAGGAAATGCCGTACATAACTCAGGACCGTAGACTTTCCAGAGCCCCGCTGGCCATAGAGAGCTAGTACCAAGCCATCATCGCCTGGGTAACGACAAATGCTATTGGCAAGGCTTTCGGCAAACGGGGCGTGACCGAACAGATCGTCCTGCGGGTATGAACTAGGACGGTCGGAGTAGAGCGCTATCATTGATATTCTGATTGCAGTTGGGGCGATTAAAGTTCATTCACTCTCCCAGCAGAAGCTTCAAAAATTCTTGGCATGCTGCAGCCTCCTCTCGCCAGTAGGACATTGTGGTTTTGCCTCCTCTCTCTGAGTAATAAATGTGCCAAGTACCATCTTCAGATACCTCCAAACATAATTTCTCATTTGGAACTCCGCCATCAAGACTGTACCGACTTTTAGAAATCCCAAGATTCTTCAGATGAAGACGTAGACTTTCCAAATTCATGTTAATTGACCCTTTTTATTTTCCCCGCCGCCTCAAGATCTTTCATGCTTTGAGACATTTCATATTGCATACCTCCCCCCTCGTAACCAAACCAAGGTTTAGCCGAACCAGACCTGACTTCAATCGGTTGAGTGACTTCATACACTGAGTAGGGCTTTAAATCGGTTCCTGGCTTTGGTGCCCTAGCCCTATACGGAGTCCCCTCAGGGGAGGTATATGTACCGTAAGGTGAGCCATACCGGTCAATTCTTTCTCCGGGCATCAACACTTTAGGTTCAGGCGTAGATTCAAAACCTCGGTTGGGTGGCCACTCGCGATCAGAATATTCATTAAATCTAGACGACTCTCTTGCACGTCTGCTCTCGTCGACATTTCGTTTAACCCTATCTGATCCTTCCTTGCATAACAACCCCCACGGATCCACCCACGTCATCGGGTTCGGTGCGTACTGGTAGGCGTTCATTCCACCCAGCAAACCAATGGGGTCTTGCGTGGTGAACTGCCCGCATTTGGGGTCGAAGTATCGGTGCCTGTTGTAGTGTAGCCCCGTTTCTTCGTCGTAATACTGACCTTGAAACCGCAGTGGATTGTCCACTTCGTTCACGTGGGCCAGGGCCAGCGCACCGTAGGTTTTGAAGGTGCCGGACCACACCACTTCTGCGCGGGCGTTGGTAATTTCTCGCGGAGTGCCGATGTGGTCGGTGTGGTAGTGGTAAACCTGCCCGTGTTGCACCAAGGCCAGCGGTTTGAAGCCGAAAGGTTCAAACAAATAAGTGCGGCTGGTGCTGCTCACGCCCTCATTGATTTCACCCAGCAGCACATCACCATTCCAGTAAAACGTAGTTGTGCTGATGGTGCTTTGCTGTGCACCGGGTTCGGTGGTTTTACTAATCCGCCTGCCCAGTGCGTCGTAGGTGTAGCGGGTTACAACCCCCGCCACGTTCACTTCAACAAGCTGGTTTTGGGCGTTGCAGCGGTAGCGCCTTCTGGAAACTGTGGGTGCAATCTCAACTGCGTTGGCTCGGCGGTTGACTTGCCCCACTAACCTACCTTGCGGGTTGTGGGCGTATGTAGCTTCTTCTCCGTCGCTGTGCTCGGCTTTCAGCAGGGCCCCCAGCGTGGACGACCTTCACGAAGGTCTGTGGTCTAAACCATCAAGATCAGCAATGGTCTCCCAACGCCTATTCATTGATTTTTTTTATTTGATCCACAATTACCAACTCTTTATCAGAAAAATATCCGTGCGCCTCCATTCCTGCCAATGCTTTCTTGAGAAGTTCGATGACTCCACTTAGCTCGTTACCATCTCCACATTGGTCTATCCTCGTCAGGATATTTCTATATACAACCAACCCTTGATTATCGGATCGCATCTCCGAAAACTCAATCAAGCTAAGCACGAGAGACTCTAATTGCGCTGTATCCACAGTCACCAACCTTTAGGCAATAAATCTGTTCTCACGACCGATGCATTCGGAAGGTTCTTGACATCAATAAGTCCTTGATAAGCACCACCAGGCCTAAACTCACCGGTCACACCGGTTTGAGGCGAAGCAATCCCCTCAGTTATCCATGTTCCCTGTGCGGGTTTAAAAGTAGTTATCCATGGCAACGTTGGTGGCCGTGCCATGAATATCCCATTCAAACCGGTAGTGGTAGGTGGGCTTGCCTTCAATGGGGTCACCCCACTGGCGAACACAGCGGGAGTGTTCGCCCGCCTGCTCCCATTCAAAGTAAATGTTGTAGCCGCTTTTTAGCGTGCGCTGAACCAGCACATTGCGTTTGTTGTAGGCGTACTGTTCTTCAAAGCCTGCGGCATCGGTTACGGCCGCAAGCTGGCCCTGTGGGTTGTAGCGGTATTGCACCAGCACCAGTTGATTCAAACCCGATTGGTTTTGTTCAAGGGCGGTGTCGGTTTCGTCTGCTGAATAAACTTTGGCCAGTTGGGCAATTTGTGCAAGCAAGCCTTGTTCGTTGTAACCCAATACCCAACTGCTTTGGCTGCTGTGCAGGTGGGTGGGCATGCCGTGCGTGTAGTCGATTGCAAGTGCATTGCCAAAAGCGTCTTCAATGCGAATCAGCGAGAAGCGCTGTATTTCGTTTTGCGTGGGTTCGCTGCCCTGCGCCATTTCAAGTTGTTCAAAGTGCCAGGCCAAACCCAGACCGTTGCTGGCTTGCAGGCGGTAGGCTTTTTCTGCAGTGCGGGTCAGGCTTAAAAATTCACTGGTGTTGGTGCAGCTTTGGCCCACATTCAAAGGCTTGAAGTAAACGGTGCGGCCTTCTTCATCGATGTAGTTCAGGCTGCTTTCCAGTGCACCCGCCTGGGCTAGCAGGTGCTGGCTTAAGGGGTGCGCCCAACCCACTCCCAGCCCCACATTGAAGCCCTGCTCGGCCAGGCTACTGCGGTAAGTACGCTGCCAATTCAAGCCCACCAGGCCGGGCATGGAACAATCGAGCAGTTGAAGCAATTCTTCACCATTGACCATGCTGATGGGCTCGCCAGCTGTTTTGGTGTCGGCCACCTTGGGTGTGTTTGCACCCTGTGTATTGCTCGCTGCCGGTTTGCCGGGCTCAGCTGGCTTTGCCGCCGCGGTGGTGGTGCTGTTTTTTGAAGATCGGTTGCTGGGGGGCGCACTATCGACTGCACGCAGTTTGGAGGCCTGCGCCTTTTCAACTGCTTTGGCGTAGTTGGCCAGGTGGCGAATTGCCGCCACTGTGAATGGCCCCACTTTGCTGGCACCGTTTGCAACCCTTGCACCCACTCGCGCTAAGCCCACGGCAAGGCTTCCGCCGAAAGTAGCCAAGGCCAACAACACTTCAATACCAATGGCTACCACCACGGTGGCTGCGTTGCGCAATCGCCGCAGGTGGGGCACGCTTTCGGAATAGCCGTCCAGAAATTCACACAGACCTGTGCGCAACAGGCGATCGGAGCCAATCAGGTTGAACAGGCGCATGCCTTCTTTCAGGGCAGCGATCATTTCTTGCGCGGTGTTGTAGGTCGCCATGCCCGCACCCACCAACATTTGCTGAATTTGCGCAAAGTTGGAATTGATCAGGGTTTCAAGCCCATTGCAGGTGGCTTTTACCGCATTCACAGTGAACTCAACACTGATCTTGATCAAGCTCCACAAACCTTCGATAAAACCCATGGCAGCGGCGCCAGCGCCCTGCCCTACGGCTTTGCCTTCTTCCCACAGTTCATGAATACGGTTTTTCGTTTTGAACTCAAGGTTTTGTGCGTCATGCTCGCGCCAGCGGGCCAGCAAAATAGTGGCCATTTCAACCAGTGCTTTTCCGCGTTCGTATTCAGTGCTGCCAGCGGCGTGGGCCCGCAGTTTCGCTTCGCCTGTCCAGTAAATGCTGTTGGGGTTGAGCAGGTCTTTTTGCGGGTTGGCTGTCAGCGGTATTTTCACCACCAGCAAATCGCCCGTGAATGCTGCTGTACGCTGCCTTTCGCTACGGCCCACGAAAAAACCATCGGCATACAAGTCGCCCTGCACCAGGCCAAAGTGGGTCAGCACTTTGCAATCGACGGTTTCGCCGGTGCGCGTGCGCGGAAACCCATGCAGCATTAGTTCATCGAGTTCAGTGTCATTGATCGACTCGCGGTGCAAGGCCAACCAGGGTGACAGTTCGGTGCGTTTTTCGAAGAACGCCCAATAGTTGCCACGAAAACGCAGCCCCAAACCAGGCTTTACCGATTGACCAAAAACGGGAATTTGAACGAAATCCATGAAAGCAGCGCGGGCGAATAACCGTGCGAAGTTACTTGCCAGCCTGGATTTCGGCGAATTGAATCAGTTTGGGTGATGACTACCGGGTGATGGGGTGAGCACCCGGCCTTCAAAAAGTGAGGTTCAGACTATTTTTGCGTTTCGGAAAAGCTGGTCGACAGTTAGGCGGGCCAGGCTGCTTTCATCGCGGGGATCGGTGGAGGAATACAGGCTGACCTGCAAGGCATCCAGCACAGCGAACAGGCGGTTCACGCTGATCGACCCCGGATTCTTCTCCAGAGAAGACACGGTGCGCTGATCAATACCAAGCCTCTCGCCCAATTGTTTTTGGGTGAGCCCCAATTCTCGCCTGCGCGTGCGGATCAGCACGGTGACGTCACTCAGATTTACTTTTTTCAGTGCCATAGTGTTTTGAATTTACTCGGTAATTACAACTTGATGACCGCCATTTTTTCTTGCGTCATGTCGTGCATGGTATGGCCAATACCGCCAACCCCGTAACCCGACTGCCGACGACCTGCAAATGGCATCCAATCAACACGAAACGCAGTGTGATCATTGACCATGACTGCAGTAGCGTCGATTTCGCGCACACAACGCATGGCCACTTTTAACTTTTGGGTAAACACCGCAGCCTGGAACGCCACCGGCAGGCTGTTGGCCTGCGCAATTGCATCGGTCAGCGATTCGGTACCGTAAACACACACCACGGGGCCAAACACTTCTTGGGTACTGACCTTGGCATCGCGGGGTGGATTTAAAAGCACGGTGGGCGAGTAACTTGTGTCGCCCAACCGCTGGCCACCACACAACACCTGCGCACCGGCTGCTACAGCTTCATTAACCCAGTGCTCAACGCGCTTGACTTCATTCGGGTTGACGAGTGGGCCGCATTCCGTATCGGCCAGAATGGCGTTGCCTACTTTGAGCTTCGAGGCCTTGTCGGCAATGGCTTGCGCCAAGGCAGTGGCCATGTCCTCGGGCACGTAAACCCGCTGCACACTGACACAAACCTGCCCGGAATGATAAAAACCGCCCTTGACCAAGGCCGGGATCATGGCTTCAAAATCGGCACAGTCGTCGACTATAACCGGGGCCACACCGCCATGCTCAAGCGCACAGCGTGTGCCAGGTGCCAATTTGCTTTTTAGCCGCCAGCCCACTGCACCCGAGCCGATGAAGCTGAAAAATGCCACTCGGGGGTCGGTCACCATTTGCTCGGCCACGTCACTTTTACAAGGTGCGAAGCGGCACCATTCTTCAGGCAGGCCTGCCTCGTAGAGCATGTTCACAAAGGCCTGGCAACTTAGGGGGGTGGCACT
This sequence comes from Limnobacter sp. UBA3528, assembly GCF_002377005.1. Classification (NCBI taxonomy): domain Bacteria; kingdom Pseudomonadati; phylum Pseudomonadota; class Betaproteobacteria; order Burkholderiales; family Burkholderiaceae; genus Limnobacter; species Limnobacter sp. UBA3528. The sequence continues at coordinate 98,332 of NZ_DFOZ01000013.1, forward strand.
GGCTGGCTTTACCAGCACCGGGCAACCCGTGGCAATGGCCGGCCCCACCTGGTGCACAATCAAATTCAAAGGGTGGTTAAAGGCGGACACCGCCACCACGGGGCCAATGGGCTCGCGGGTGGTGAATGCCATGCGGCCTGAGCCCGCCGCGGTCAGGTCCATTGGAATTTCCGTGCCAGTAAGGTGGCCCAATTCTTTGATGCACAACTCAACACCGTCGATGGCCCGCGTTACCTCGACCTTGGCGTCCATCAGCGGTTTGCCGCCCTCGTTGGCAATTTGAAAGGCGAGCTCATCGAACCGGCCCTGCATCAACTGCGCGGTTTTTTTCAGAATGGCGATGCGCTGGTGCATGGGCAACCAGTTGGCGCGGGTTTTGTGGAGTTGGCTGGCGGTATTCAACCAACCATCGATGGTGGGCCAGTCGACCAAACCCACTTCGCCAATGGGCTTCAGATCGAAGGGGTTGACGACTTCAAGAGTGGCGCTGTTTACCGAGTTGCTCATATCAAACACACCTTTGCGGCCAATTCGTCGATCAGCACACGTTTGTTTTCAGAATAGTCCACCGGCACGTCTACGATGTGCACACCCCCGGCTTTGAAAGCCCGGTCAAAGGTGGGCACCAGCTCTGCGGCGCTGCAAACGCGGTGACCGGTTGCACCATAGGCTTCGGCGTACTTCACGAAGTCGGGGTTGCCAAACTCAAGCCCCCAATCGGCAAAGCCTGCGTGCTCTTGCTTCCAGCGGATCATGCCGTAAGAACTGTCATTCAAAATGGTAACGACCAGGTTCATCTTCAGGCGCACAGCGGTTTCAATTTCTTGCGAGTTCATCATGAAGCCGCCGTCGCCACAAATGGCCATCACCCGGCGGTCGGGGTACAACATGGCAGCCATCATGGCCGAGGGCAAACCGGCACCCATGGTGGCCAAAGCGTTGTCAAGCAGCACGGTGTTGGGCTCGTAAGCTTTGTAATTGCGGGCGTACCACAGTTTGTAAATGCCGTTGTCCAGCGCAATGATGTCTTTGGCGCCCATGGCGCGGCGGGTTTCGGCAACCAAGCGTTGGGGAATGATTGGGAAGCGGTCGTCGTCTGCACCCTCTTTGATGTGCAGCTCGACTTCGTCCCGAATGCGGTTGAAGTAGGCCAGGTCGCACACCACTTTGCCGCCAATTTTCTGGGTCAGCTTTTGCACAGAGCGGGCCACATCGCCCACCACTTCGCATTGCGGAAAATACACCTGGTCTACTTTGGCCGAACGGTAATTCACGTGAATTACTTTCTTGCCGCCATGGGCCATGAAAAACGGCGGCTTTTCAACGACATCGTGACCCACATTGACAATGAGGTCGGCCCGCTCAATGGCGCAGTGCAGGTAGTCGCCATCAGACAAAGCGGCGGTGCCCAGAAAATGGGGCGAGCCTTCATCCACGACACCCTTGCCCATTTGCGTGCTGAAAAACGGAATGCCTGTGGTTTCAATGAATTCTTGCAAAGCCAGCCTGGCCTGTTTGCGGTTTGCACCGGCACCCAGCAACACCAAGGGCATGCGGGCCGAGCGGATCATTGAAACGGCTTCGTTCAGCACTGTTTCGTCGGCCACGGCATAGTGGCGCTCGCTGCGGGGAATAATCGATGCGGTGGTCGGCTCGGCGGCAATGTCTTCGGGCAACTCGAGTAACACGGCACCGGGGCGTTCTTCTTCGGCGATACGAAATGCTTCGCGAACCAGAGCAGGAATGTTGTTGCCATGAACAATTTGCTTGCTCATTTTACAAATTGGCGCAAACAGATTGACCACATCGATAATTTGAAACTGGCCTTGTTTGGACTTCTTGATGGGCTTTTGCCCGGTGATCATGATGAGCGGAAATGCACCCAGGTGCGCATAAGCAGCGGGGGTGGTGAAGTTGGTTGCACCTGGGCCAAGGGTGGCCATGCACACGCCGGCGCGGCCAGTGAGGCGACCATAGGTAGCAGCCATAAAACCGGCCCCTTGTTCGTGGCGGGTCAGCACCAGCTTGATACTGCTGTTGCGCAGGCTTTCTACCATGTCGAGGTTTTCTTCGCCCGGCACTGCGAATATGTGTTTTACGCCTTCTGCTTCCAGGGCTTGAACAAATAGGTCGGATGCTTTGGTGCCTTGGGTCGACATGGTCGTTCTCCTGAATAGTGAACGACCAGTGTCTTCCTCTTAGATTTCAATATCAATACCTTTATCCATTCTGGGTAGTAACTTGCCTACACACCCAATCAGGCAGCCTTCAGTGCCATCAAGCCCGTACTGATGTGGTCGCTTACCTTGGGCTTTACGGTTTTTCCGTTGGGGCCGGTCAGCACATATTCAGCCGGGTTAAAGCGTGCAATGCGCATGCGGTATTCAGCGTTCAAGCCGGGGTACAAAGTGTTGTTGCGGCCATTGGGGCTTAGGTACCAACTGGCGCAACCGCTTTTCCACACGGTGTGTTCGCTGCGGAAGTCCATGGTGTTCACGAACTTCTGCTCTACTTCGGGCTTCACCGAGATTGCTTTCAGCTTGCGCTTTTGGCGCAGTTTGATCGCTTGAATCACATAGCCAATTTGCGCCTCTGCATAGGCAATCACCGAGGTGTGGCCCGGGCCTGTGAACGGGCCCACCAGGAAATACAGGTTGGGGAAACCGGCCGTTGAAATGCCTTGGTAGGCTTCCGAGCCGTCTTTCCACTTGTCATTCAAGCTTGCGCCACCAATGCCTTTGGCATCGATTGGCGAACCTGTGTGGCGCACTTCGTAGCCGGTGGCGTAAATGATCACATCCAGTTCATGCTCCACACCATCGGCGGTGCGAATGCCTTTTTCGGTGATGCAATCAATGGCATTGGTTTCCAGGTGCACATGCTCTTTTTGCATGGTGGGGTACCAGTCTGAACTGACCAGAACGCGCTTGCACCCGAACTTAAACGTGGGGGTCAGCTTCTTGCGCAGTTCAGGGTCTTTCACCTTGCGAGCCAGGTAGCTGCTGGCCATTTTCTCGGGTTGAGCCTTGAACATGTCGTACTTCAAAATCAAAAATGGCGCGGTCAATTCATTGAACCAGTAAACACCCAAACGGTTCATTTTCATGTTCAGCGGGGTTTTGCGGTTCAGTGCTTTTTCGGCTTCTTCAATGTTGCGGTCGGGGCGCGGCATGATCCAGTTGGCCGTGCGCTGAAACACCACCAGGTTTTTCACCTTGTCAGCAATGGCAGGACCAACCTGAACGGCAGTGGCGCCAGTACCAATCAGGCCGACACGCTTGCCTTCGAGCTCTACGGAATGATCCCACGCCGCTGTGTGCACGGTTTTGCCTTTGAACTTTTCGGCGCCTTTGAATTCTGCAACCTTGGGTGCACTGAACGGGCCCACCGCTGTGACCACATTGCGGGCCTGAATGGTTTTGCCATCGGCTGTGGTGATGTTCCACAAGCCGGCTTGTTCATCGAACACAGAACCAGTAATGCTGGTGTTGAATTGAATGTAGGGATACACGCCGTACTTGGTGGCGCAGTGGCGCAGGTATTTGTAAATTTCGCCCTGTTTGGCGTAGCTGTTGCTCCACTCGGCCCATGGCTCGAAGGAGTAGCTGTACAGGCTGCTTTTGACGTCGCAACCGCAACCTGGGTAAGTGTTATCGCGCCAGGTGCCGCCCACATCGTGGCCCTTGTCGAAAATCTTGAAATTGGTTTCTCCTGCTTTCAGCAATTGAATACCCATGCCCAGGCCGGAAACGCCTGCGCCGACGATTGCTACTTCGAGAATGTTTTGTGCTTCTTTCTTTGAGCTGGCCATGTGGTGTGTCTCGTGTTGTGTTGGTTTTCGATGAAGTGCAGTGTAGGGGCTTGGGTGCAACAGGCGTGAGTGTGAAAAGTGACTACTTTGGAGTCAATTTGGGCCACAAAGACTGAACTGATGAATCTGGCAGGTTACTTGAATGCCTCCATATACTCTATTAAATTTGTAATCGATCGATTACAATTAATTGTTGATGTACAAAATAAAAAGCCTGCCAGAATTCAGCCAATGGCTCGAATCGCTTGATGACAAACTGCTGAAGGGTGCAATTCTTGGCCGACTTCGACGAATAGAGTTAGGCCTGAAAGGCGATGTAAAAACTGTCGGCGAGAGGGTGTATGAACTTCGCATTCACCTTGGAGCAGGTTGGAGAGTGTATTTCACTGAACGCAATGGAGATCTAATTGTGCTGTTGTGCGGTGGAAACAAACGTACCCAGACCAAAGGCATAAAGAGAGCGAAAGATCTTTCCTCAGCAATTAAATAGAGAGTCGAACCAATGAGAACCGAAAAATTGGAACTGAATGAGATTGAAAACTTTTCAATTTCCGAGCATTTGGACAGCCCAGAAACTATTGCAGCCTATTTAACGGACATTCTGGAAAGCAACGACCCTGCGTTGCTTGCCGCTGCTTTGGGCGATATCGCTCGTGCCAAAGGTATGAGCGATGTCGCCAAATGCACGGGAATCACCCGAGAAGCACTTTACAAAGCGCTTAGAAATAATGCGTCCCCACGATTCGAGACTGTGGCCAAAGTATGCTCTGCATTTGGAGTCAAACTCGTGGCACAAGCCATGCACTGACCACACATCAAATTAGCAGCAAAGGAGTACAACATGGAATGGTTTCAAGCACTAACAACCTTGGCCCTGGGTGGTTTGTTCGGCGGTATTCTGGCCTTCTCGGCTTTGTTCGCGCCACTGGTGTTCACCAAGCTGCCCATGGAACAGGCGGGACCGTTCATTCGAGCCGTGTTTCCCTGGTACTACCTGTACGTGATCGTGTTTGGCTTTCTCAGTGCCATTTTTGCAGGGCTTTCCGGTGGCGGCTTTTGGGTGTTGTTTCCATCGGCGTTGGTCGGCTTGGCCAGCGTGTACACACGGCAAATTCTGATGCTCCAAATCAATGAACTTCGCGACCGGGAACTGGCTGGGGACACAGCAGCCGGTGCTGAATTCAATCGCAAGCACCGGCTTAGCGTGATCATCAACAGTGTGCAATTGCTGGTGGCTGCAGCCACCCTGGTTTACTGGGCATGGAACTGAAAGACCTTCCGCAGCTTCGGCTGCTGGAACAAACCACAGTGGCACAAGCCTACCCGCTGTTTTTCGTGAACTATGCAGTGCAACGCGGCTTTGCGGCCGAGCAAATTCTGCAACACAGCGGGCTGACACTGGCCCAGTTACAAGTGCCCAACAGCCGCATCGCCGCTGCCCAGCATGGCATCATCGTGATGAATTTGCTGGCGCTGTTTCAAAGCGAACACATTGCCATCGACATGGGCTTGCAAAGCAGCCTGACCAAAGCGGGCATGATCGGTTTTGGTTTGATGAGTTGTGCAACCCTGCGTGAGGCCATTGAACTGGGTATTCGCTTTTTGCCCACCAAAGTGCCCTTCTACACCATAGACACCAGTGAAGACGAACGCACCCTAACGTGCCACGTGCGCGAAGCCATGCCCCTTGAACCCGTGCGCAAATTCGCAATTGAAAATTTTGTGGTTGAAGTGTGGCGGCTGTTTGAAAGCCTGTTCAACCCGATGGGCAGCGCACGTGAAGCAAGCGGCATTGAGCTTTGGTTTGATTGGCCCGAGCCACCTTACTACGCCAGTTATGCCAGCAGCCTGCCCAAGTGCCGTTTCAATGCTGCGGGCAATCAAATTCGAATACCCGCCAAGTGGCTCGACCTGCCCCTGCCCACAGCCAATGCCAGCACGGCGCAAATGGTGATTCAGCAATGCGAGCAGGAATTGATTGCGCTGGGCCTGGGTGACAACTTAAGCGGTCGCGTGAAGAACCTGCTGATTTGCCGGGAGGGCCGCTACCCGCAGCTTGAAGACATGGCCGAGACACTGCACATGTCGGTGCGCACACTCAAGCGCAAGCTACAAAATGAAGGGTGCAACTTCACTGATTTGCTGGGCGAGGTGATTCAACGTGATGCTTGTCTGCTGCTTGAAACCAGCAAATTGAATGTGGATGAAATTGCACAACGTGTGGGCTACCAAGACCGTGCCAATTTCACCCGGGCATTCAAAAAACTGACTGGCAAAACTCCGAGTGAATACCGGGAGTGGGTGAACTACGTCGTCAAGAAATGACTGACCAAGCCTTGCGCATCGATATCATGCGGCAAGCTGACATGGTCAGTGCCTTTCACGGTGGCCACCAAAGGTTTTACAGCGAAATGCTGCATCAGGCGCAATGACGAATCATGAGGTACCACTTCATCATTTTCAGCCAGCAACACAAAGGTGGGGTTGCGCACATTCGCAGCGCATTCATTCGATTTGAATTTGCTGCGCAACAACAGTGACACTGGCGCCAAAGGCACTTTCTTTTTGGCAATGCTGATCAAGCTGTCGTATGGGGTAAACAAGACCAGCTTATGCACCGGCGTACTGGCAGCCAGTTGCATGGCAACCCCTGTGCCAAGGCTACGCCCGATCACGGAAATCTGATTGCGATCACACCAGGGTTGCTCGGCCACCCATTTGTAAATAACCCGTGCATCGGCCACCAAATTCTTTTCCATTGGCGTACCTTGGGAATTGCCATAGCCGCGGTAATTGAAAAATACCAGGGGTAAATTCTTGAAACCTTGCGCTTCGTTCAACAGCCAGCGAACGTCTTCGCTACGGCCACCAAAGTAAACGGCACAAGGTGCCTTGCTGCCCGCACCGCCCATGCCTGCAGGCATGCGTACCCAACCTTCCAGCTCAACGCCGGGCGCCACGTGCAGACGCAATTCGGTGAACTCGTGCGCATGGTGAGTCAGCACATCGTGGTGCTTTAAAGCCGGGCTGAAAATGTGTTTGGTTTGACTGAAGTAGAGGTAGGTCCAATACGCCGCAAAACCCATGGAGGCAGACAGCGCCACACGTGGCACCAAACGCGACTCGCCTAAACGGGCTTGTTTTTCTTGAACATACTTCATGGCTGCACTTCTTTACAAAATGGTTACTGGTCACACTACACAGTGTATTGAAACCAAACTGTCACAAAGGTTCAAAGTGCTTGCAGAAATGGCGTTAAATCAACGTTTGGAAGGAATTGCCCACATGACCTGTCACAATGACAGGTCATATTTCAGGAAATCTTCCCGGGACAAAACAGGGAAACTTCCGTAGCGTTGAACCGATTAGCAGGAAGAGGACAAGAACATGAAATTCAAAACAAGCGCGATTGCGCTAGGGTTGGCCGTGGCATTGGCGGCCTGCTCCAAAAAAGAAGAAACAGTTGCCCCGGAAGCTGCAGCACCGATTGAACAGGCTGCGCCCCAAGCGGTGGCCTATGTGACCCACCAGGATGGTCCTGTGACCGTTTATTCGCTGGCAGATTATTCCAAAGTGGGCGAGATCAATGTGGGTGAAGGCGGCCGTGGTGTGGGCCTGACCGACGACGGAAAACTGCTGGTTGTGGCCGTCAAGGAAACGAAGGACCTTGCGATCGTTGACACAGCCACCGGGCAAGTGGTGCGCCGGGTGCCCGTGGGCATCAACCCTGAATTTGTCCGCGTATTGGGCAACATGGCCTTTGTGGCTTACGAGCCAGCGTCCAAAGGCGGGCCACCTCCAAAACCAGGATCGGAAGAAGCCAAAGCCATTGAAAAAGAACGCGAGGAAGGTGATGAACTGCCTGCCCAAGTTGCAATCATCGACCTGGTAAAAGGCGAGAAAATCAAGGAAATCACGGCTGGCTTCGAGACCGAAGGCATTGAGTTTTCAGCCGATGGGAAACACATCATCGTGACCAATGAGGCCGATGAAAACGTGTCTGTACACAGCATTGAAACCGGTGAGAAGATCAAGCAGATCGACACCGAAAGCTACGGTATTCGCCCACGCGGCGTGAAGCGTTCACCCGATGGCGAGCAGTTTGTAGTCACCCTGGAATACGGCAACAAAATGTTGATTCTGGACAAAGACTACAATGTGATCAATGAAGCGGCCACGGGCGAGGTACCCTATGGCGTCACTTACACCCGCGATGGTTCCGAGATTGTGGTGGCCCTGGCACGTGGTAAAGCGATTCAAGTGTTCGATGCAAAAACGCTTGAGCTAAAACGTGAAATGCCGGTGGGCGAGCGTTGCTGGCACTTCAGCTTTACACCCGATGACAAGCAGCTGATTGTGGCCTGCGGCCGCAGCAACAACATTTTGGTGTTGGACTATGCCACCGGCAATGTGATCAAAGACATTCCCGAAGGCAACATGCCTTGGGGTGTGATGGTGTCGCCGAAATCGGTGGGATCGCTGGATATACCGGGGTAAGCGATGAAACGCTCGTTGATTGTTGCAGGCTCGATTCTGGTCACTGGTTTACTGTTCAACAGCGCGAGCCATATTGCTTTTGCTGCGGGAGATTTGACCAAACAGGAGCCTGTGTACTTCACTGTAGAGTTGAGCAACCAGGCTGGTGAGAAAAAATTTTCACCATCCACCCTGCAGTTTGAAACGGGCACCCTGACAGTTTTAAACATTCACAACAAAGGCGAAAAGTCCTATTACTTTGGTTCCAATGGCCTTGCAGATTCGGTATACACGCGCAAGGTTGTTGTACTCGGATCTGCCAGTGAAACACCGTTGGCCGAAATTTACGGTCCGGTACGGCGGGTCGAAGTGTATCCGGGGCAGACCGTTCAGTGGTGGTTTGTTCCGATAAGGACAGGCAACTTCAACGACCTGTTTTCCAGACAGTCTGAGGCAGAAGCAGGCATGAAAGGAACCGTCAAGATCAACTAAAGCTACAAAAACTCAATCCTTTGTACTCCTAAACGAATTTTCCGCGTTAATCAATGAAACGGTTGCCACTATGCAACACCTTTATGTGATTAACGTCGTTTAGGAGTCACCTATGAGACGCGTATTTAATGTCATCGACAGGGGCATTGCAAGCAGCCCAACGAATGCCGAGACCGCACCGGGCAATAGTATTGAGGCGGTCCAGGCTGCTTGGGCCCAAGCACTTCGCTGCGACTTTGGCCGCACCCGCGACGCCATGTTGTGCCACTTGGCTGAAACCACACAAGAATTGGCACACCAATACCCAAATGATTCAAAGGTTCTACTTTGGAACGGTATTGTGCTGACAGGTTACGCGAAATCATTGGGAGGCCTGTGTGCGCTGCAGTTTCAAGCCCACGCCAAAGCTTCCCTGGAACGTGCCATTGCACTGGCACCCAATGACGGGGCCGCCTACCTTTACCTTGGCCTTCTGTACGATCACGCCCCCGCTTCACCTTATGGCTTTGGCGATGAAAACATTGCCAGGTCCCTGCTTGAACAGGGTTTGAAACTGACCCTGAGCTCAGCCGAGCAACTGCGCCGCGCATAAAAAAAGGAAAGCCAACTCTGCTTGGCCTTCCTTTCTTGATACTGCAACAACCGAAAAACAATTAACGGTTGGCAATGTACATGGTAATTTCAAAACCGAAACGCATGTCTACGAATTGTGGTGTGGTCCAGCTCATGTCTACTTCTCCATCGTTGTTGAGTACTGGCAAGCAAACTTGCCATTTAAGAAGTGTACTGAGACCTGCTCAGGAATATTGCCCGACTTTACTGCGTGATTGAAGGGCTGGTCAATCCCCAGGCAATCGCAAGTTTGGTCAGTTCAATATCATTACTAACCTGTAATTTCTTTTTGATTTGGTAATGAATGTTGTGAATGGTTTTTGCACTCAAAAAAAGCAACTCGCCAATTTGCTCAGCCGACTGCCCGGCAACCAGCAAACACAGCACTTCGAACTCGCGGCTGCTTAATTCATCAAGCCCGCCCCGGTTGTCGCGCAGACGCGAGAGCGCCATCAAACGTGACAAGTCGGCGCTTATGAAAGTACGGCCAGCCAACACCTCACCGATGGCGCGCAACAGCACTTCGGGCCGGCTGCTTTTGGTGACATAACCTTTTGCGCCAGCGTCCATACACGCACGCGCCAGTTCGATTGAATTGTGCATGGTGAACATCAGAAATTTCACCTCAGGCCAACGCCCCAACACCCGCTGAACAAGGTTCAAGCCCACCGGCTCTGGCATGCTGATGTCGCAAATCACCAGCGCAGGCAAGTCTTTCTGGCAAGCGGCATAGGCCTCCTGCGCGTTTTCAGCCTCACGCACCTGCTTGAAACCACCTTGTGTTTCCAACAAATGCCGATAACCGGCACGCACCACGGCGTGGTCATCCACCAGCAAAATACGGAGATCAGCGTTGTTCATGAAGTACCTTTTTGTTGAAAACGGGCAGACACCACAAACCGGTTTTCTTCAACCTGGGCTTTGAATACACCACCATGCACCCTCACCCTTTCAGCCAGCAAGTTCAAGCCCATGCCGCCCGATGGCACCTGCGTTTCAACCGGTTGGGGCAAGCAATTTTCCACACACAGTTCAAGCACACCGGCCTGCAATGCCAAGCCCACATTCACGGGCGCCCCCGGCGCTGCGTGCCGCCGCACATTGGCCAGGCACTCTTCCACGGTACGGTAAACACACAGGGCGCGGTCTTGGTCCAAACTGTTCAAGGCAGCAGGTTCCAGATTCAGGTTCACCGTCCAGCCGCTGCCCGCATTAATTTCCCAGCGGGTACACAGGTCTTGAATGGCCATGCCAAGATCAGCCCCTTCCAACACAGGCGGGCACTTGTTCACCAACACCGCCCGCATGCGCTCGAACGCGCCCTCAATTTGCAGCTCGATTTCCTCCAGCTTTTCTTGCACCTCCGTATCGCCACCTTTCAGTTGCGCGCGCAGCTGGGCACAATTCACCGCGATCAGGCTCAGGGACTGGCCCAAATCTGCGTGCACCAAATGGGCCAACTCCCGCCGTTCATCTTCCTGCACATTCAGCAGCTTCATCATCAGGTTTCTGCGGGTTTGGGTAAGCCGCCACAAACGCTCGTTCAAGCGGTTTACCCCTTGTGCAATACGGCCAAACTCCCGTGGCTGAACATCGGGAAGTTGCGCAGGCGGCGGGCTGTCCTCGGAGATGGCAATTGAATCAATTTTTTCAACCAAAGTTGCGGCAGGCTGCAGGGCACGGCCAATTACCACGTAAGTCAATGCGGCAAGGCTGGCCACAATCAAGGTGCTCAGCAACAGCAAGTCGCGCAGCGTATTCCAGAATTTGGCCAGCACCAATTGCGGATCGGCAGTGATGGTCAACTCGCCAAACGGTTGACCCCACAGGCCAACGGGGCGCGGCTGCGCTTCAATTTGTACACCCAAAAGGCGCATCAACTGGGCCTCGACAGGATGGCGTACCAGCTGCTCACAACCCTCTTGCCGCACCTGTCCGTTCCAGCCCTCGTAACGTATGCAATAAGGTGACAGCAACAAACCGTACTGGCTACCCACCAGCACAGGCGAGCCCTCGATTTCGGGATTAATTTGCCGCTTGTACATGGAGTACTCCACCATCTCGTGCAAGCGCGTGGCATCGCTGGCCAAGGCATCGTCTACCTCGTTGGCTGTGCGCAGCACCACATAGGCGGAAATCAACACCCAGCACAACAGGCCCAGGGTGATCATCCGCACCAGCAAATAGCGTTTCAGGTTCATTCAAACAGTTTAATCGGGGTTGGGCTGCAAATGGGCCAGTGCAGCCTCCCCGTGGAGGCGGGCCGCCAGCTTTCTCGCAACCGAATAATTGCTTACCGCCTCGCCACGGTTTTGAACACCCAGCCGCCCAAAGGCTTCCTTGATGTGGGCATTCACCGTGTCGGGACTCATGCCCAGTATCTTTGCAATTTCCTTGCCTGTTCTACCAAGGGACACCTGTTCCATCACCTGTGCCTGTTTGATGGTCAAAGGCTTGGGGCTACCGGGCATTTGAATCAGGCTTTGAAACTCGTTCCGTTGTGAAATTGAATTCAGGTTGACTGAATCACGTTTCAGGAAAGCTTGAACCTGAACCATTAATTCTTTGTAATGCTGGCTTTTGGAGAGCAGCAACGCACCCGAATTGGCCACCTGCCTTTCAATTTTCGCATCGCCCAGAGCGGTAAAAAATATGCGAAACGAACTGGAAAAACGTTGTGACACCATATCGATTACCTCAGCAGGTTTGCTGTTGGGCAACACCAGGTCGGAGACCACCAAATCCACATCAGAGGGCTCTATTTGCTGAAGTTGCTCAACAGAGTCAACCACCTTTGTAGTCAAGCCCGGCACAACAGCAGCAATAATTTCCTCAACGACCATGGCCGAGGTCGGATGGTCTTCCAGTATCAATAAATTTTTCAAACCCTTGTCCCTAAAAATATGGTTGGAGCGTGGCGATTTTTAATCAATTTTTATATGAATTGTTACTGCGATTATTAATTGAAATGTTTAGTTATGTAAAGAATGCAAACCGGCTCAAAATCCTGTCAGCAGTTTTCAAACAGCCGCGTTTCAAGTGGGTGGGCGCAATTCTCGAGGCGGCCAAAATTGACAGGGGAAGTAAAATGTCACACACAGACGATGGGAAAGTAAAAGCAAGGCGTGCCGCTTTGGCCAAAGTGGGCCTGGCCGTGGGTGCCTTGTATGCAGCGCCCGCCATGGTGGGCTTGGCCACCGCACAAGCGGGCAGCCGCTCCAGACCAAGCCGAAAGTCGCGACCATCCCGATATGACCGCTACCACACGCGCTATGGCCGGGGCTACCGTTCCTCCCGGCCATCCCGCCCCAGCCGATATTCGCGATATTCCCGCTATTCACGGGTAAGCCGCCCGTGGTTTTATATTCGCTTCTAAGCGATGAGTGCAGTACCTCAACAAAGCCACGCCTGCCTTCTGTTAAGGTTCGAAGGTGTGGCGGGCCTGGTACTCCTGCCCGACGAGCCAGCATTGCTGGATGGCATTTCGCAGCTTGCTCCAAGCTGGAAATACACGTCCACAGTCACAGAAAGCCATGGCGGCTTACCCCCCTGCATCACCAAGGTTGGCAAAAACCAAAACAATCCCTCTACATTCGATATTGAATCCGTTTACCTGGACGAGCCGCTGCTTGGTTTACCCACAGCCAGCGCATTGTGCGCCTTGATGGCCGATGTACTTGAGGCACATATTGAGGAAAGCCAAAACCCGATCGCTTTGCACGCAGGCGCGGTTGCCATGGGGAACCGGCTAATCGCAATTACAGGCCCCAGGCGGGCAGGTAAAAGTACGCTGATTGCAAGGCTTTGTGCCGAGCCCGATCTGCAAATTTTCTGTGACGATGTCTTGCCCATCAACCCACTGGGGGAGGGTGTGGCCTTGGGCGTGGCACCACGTTTGCGCCTACCCCTGCCCGCAAAAGCAAGCAAGCATTTCACGCAGTTTGCGAACCAACACCTGGGGCCGAACGACAGCCGATATGGCTACCTGTGCACTACAAACCTGGCTGGAAACGGAACACACCTGCCGCTCGATGCAATCGTGGTGCTGGACCGGCAAACCGACACCGCGGCCTGCCTGCACACCATGAACGAGGACGATGCTTTGTTCTACGCACTTGAACAAAACATGGGCAACTTTGAATCACCAGCCAAAGCCTTGGAGGCAACACAAGCGCTTCTGGGCAAACTCACTTGTGTTCGACTGGTTTACAGCAACCTGGAAGAGGCTGTGCAACTGCTTCGGAAAGCGTTTGATGGTGAAGAAGGCATTAATCCTGACCTTCCTGTGAAGCCTGCGCAGGACTGGATGCCGCCAACGCCCCAAGCTCACAGGCTTATGGACCCCGATCAGGTATTCAAGCGAGCACCTACCGCAGCCTTGCGCCGCGTGGGTCAGTCTGCTTTTTTATGGCAAGCCGGCGAGCACACCATTTGGCGCCTGAACAGGGTAGGCCAGGCGGTGTGGGCGCTGCTTGAAATACCGGGCAACGCCAGGGAGCTGGCCCACAGTCTGGCTGAAGTATTCGTTCAAACCAAGCTGCGGGACATTGAAATGGATGTGCGAAGGGTATTGGCCCTGATGCATGACCAGGGCTTTGTTACAGCAGACTAACGCGGGGAGCAACCCTCTTCTTTTCCTACTGTAATCCAGTGATGAAGCGCATCTCCGAAACCAGGCGAGCCGTAAGCCTGCAGCAGGTCGGGGGGTGTATTCCAGTAAAACACGGGGTCAAACTGAAAACTACCCGCGCGGCCTTGGTAAAAGCCGAACTCTTTCCAGTGCGTGGCCATGTCCATATTAGCCTGTACCACGTCAGGGTGAGCATCGTAGTAGTAATCCCAGTCAAACCAAACGCACACCACTTGAAAATTCCAGTGAATTGACATTGAAATATTGATTACGCACCACATCGCGCAAGGCCTGCGGCACACTGACCGACTTGTCCACCACCAACGGCAGGGTTTGCTGCGACTTTCCACTGATGAAAAGTAAAGCTGCAAGGAGCCAGACTGGGTCATGTAACAACCCGTCAGGTTGTTACTGCAACTGGTTTCTTTCAGCGAGGCAACACTGCCTTGCACATCGTCCTTGATTCCCGCAATCAGCCTCTTTATATACGCATGAACCGGGTTTGATCTTCTTGTTTTTCTTGTTCCATCTACCGTGCTCCATAAAAGGGAGCCTTGATTATCGGCAGGCCGTTGAACGGGGTATCCACAGAGGAGGAAGGCTTTTGTATAAGTGCAAACTTGACCACCTCAGATTTGAGTTTGGTGCGATTCAGCCCAGCTTAGTTAAGCCCGCCGTTATCGACTTCATTCGCCGACTCTTTGCCTGCTGAATATTCCGACAATCGGCGTACCGTGCGCGCGCAACACGGGTTCGATCTTACGGTGCAACGCATGATAGTGGTAAAAGGGAACCCGAGGGAACAGGTGGTGAATTGAATGTAGATTCTGCCCCAACCAAAACCATTCCAGCGGCTTCATCCAGACAGGCACAATCAAACTGTTGGTGTTTTGATAACGGTTGACATTGTCGTAAGGGTGATGTGGCCGGTAGGCAAACCAGTAGGCTGTAAAAAAGGCGCCGATCAAATAGCCGCCGACCAGCAACCACGCCACTTCAGCCGTTCCAACCAACAATCCAAATGCAACGCGCCACGCCACCGTCAATGCAATCTCCGCCAAATAAATAGCGCGGTCTTTCAAGCTCGTTGTTTTCCAGTAATCGCGAAACAGAAACGTAATTTGAACCCACAAGAAATGAAATCCACTGGCTACAAATGAGAAGAATCCGTGACGCATATTGCTGACCACATAATCTGGGTCTTTGTCGGGCTGATTCGTGTAACGGTGGTGGGTGAAGTGCTCTACCTTGTGGGTTGAGTAGGGCACCATGATCAAGGCAGCCACCAGGTAGCCACACAGGTCGTTAACCCATTTGAGGTGCTCATGCTTGCCGTGAATGTTGCTGTGCACGGCCTCGTGTAGGGGGGTGTACGACATATAAGTCAATGCCGCATAGGCTGGTATGGCAATCCAAAGGCTGAGATTTTCCGCGGCAAACAACCACAACAAGAGGACCATAGCACCCAGTACAAATGCGGTCAGCCCAATCGTTAGCCAAGCGAGTTCGCCCGTATACTCTTTGGAAGCCTCAATCGCTTCCCGGTTCAATTCATTCAGGTTTGCCTGCATCGGTGTCTCATGGATATTGTGTTTTGGTAGCTTGAATGTATCCTTTTGGTCTGGATTCAGACAGCGCATTTCAGGTCTCGATACAAGCATTTCGGGCCAACTTTCTCAGGAGTCAGTTTTGCGGGCAACCCCATTGATGCACCCTGCTGTGATTGCCCAGGTAATGGTCAATTTTGCGGCACGCTTTGGCGTCGATGCGCAAACCTGTTTGCTGGGAACCGGCGTAGAGCTTGATGATTTGACGCGTTCCGACACCTGGTTGCAACGCAGTCAGGAAATGCGCTTGCTCGAGAACATGATCATGAGCCTGCCCGACCGACCAGCCCTTGGTTTTGAACTTGGCCTGCAATACAACGTGTCCACCTTCGGTATTTGGGGCTTTGCCATTCGAACCAGCCCCACGCTGGCTTCGGCAGTGCAAACCGCAATACGTTACTTGCCCTTGAGCACCGCCTACTGCAAGTTTTCAATTATTCACACCAACACATCATTTGGACTTGCCGCAGATCCAGACGACATTGCCCAGCCCCTTCGCCACTTTCTTCTTGAACGCGATATCGGGACAGCCTTCAACTTGCTGCGCGAATTGGGATTAAATGGCGTACCTGTGCAAAGCCTTGAGTTTCAGCATCTTCCCGAACCTCATGCGCAACGTATCGAAGAACTGACCGGTATTCGCCCACACACGGGCTGCAACCACAATGCAATCATGCTGGATTGCCGTCATGCCGAGATGACGCTACCGACCTGTGACCCACATCTGCTGCGCGTTTTTGAAGACCAGTGCGCCCGGCAATTGCGCCAGCGCCAAGTCGAAGGTGTCACTGGCCAGGTTCGTCGAATCCTGCTTGGACCGATGGGGCTTCTGTCTACCCTGGAGGACGTTGCGCGATCGCTGTCAATTTCGCCCCGAAGCCTAAGGCGACGATTGGCGGAAGAAGGTGTAAGTTTCAGTGACCTGCTGGATGCGGAGCGCCAGCAACTCGCGGAACAGCTGCTTTCCACTCAAATGAAACTGGATGAAATGGCGCTTCACCTGGGTTATGGCGACACCGCCAGCTTCACACGGGCGTTTCGTCGCTGGTACAACTGCTCACCTGGCGAATATCGCCGCAATCAATGTTGATGTTCTTAACCAATAAAGTCGAAAACTAGGCCCTAGAATTCATGGGCCTCGCGAGGCATGCGATCAGCGACTCACCCGAATTAAAGTCGAAAACAAGAACTGACTGGTGAGGTAGAAAACTTGAAAAGTGAAATTAAAGTCGAAAACAACGCGGCTGCTGGTGATTACTCAAGTAATTCCCTCCGTTTACCTTGCTAGGCGCCGTTTTGGTATGCTGATTTAATTACTGGCCGAACCGGAGCTGAACAGGAAATTGAGTGGATCTTTGGAGGCGATTTCCAATCGGCTACACCATGATTTTCAGTGAAGTAATGCGCGCATTGAATCAAAAACTGCAAATGGCAGACGCTGCGCAGCGTGAGCAACACAAGGCGCTGCTGAAAGTGGGTGTGCACGGGAACGTCCAAGTGATAGCCAAAGGCGCATCCCCGGATCAAAAATAACGCGGGTGTTTTGTTCAGCGCTGCCACTTGGCTATAACCAGGAACGGTCACCGGAATTGTGAGCACCGTTTGCACAACTTGTACTTGAAGCATGCTACGAGGCCACGCTACGCGTGGGGGTACTGAACGCAAGGGAAACGAGCAACCCTACCGTATTCCTGACCCGGGTTGGTGGCGGTGTGTTTGAAAACCCTACAGCGTGGATCGACCATGCAATTGACCTGGCTGTTGAAAGAACCAACCTGAATGGGCCGCACGCGATGCATGTGCAGCGATGATAAAACGTCAGATACACATCCAATCCGTGTGGACTTTGTCGCTGTACCGGGCAAACCATCAATTCGATTTGTCATGACATTTTGACCAGGCGAAGTACAAAGTCCCGCCCTAACGGGTCAATGAGCAAGAAAAGTCACGACGTAGGCGAGTTATTTGTATATATTCTTTTCGCTCATTGTAATGACCCAGTGAAAATCTGCTCAGGTGATAAGGATGGAGAAATCACTGATGAGCAAAGAAATGAACGACGACGTCAAACGATAGACATCTACATCGCCAACGCTGTGGAGTTCTTGAACAGCGTGATTCGCGCAGCCACCAAACGAAGAAAAGTATTCCCTACAGATGACTCGGCCAGAAAGGTGGTGTATCTTGCCATCGAGCAGGCCAGCCGAAAGTGGACCATGCCGATACAAAACTGGAAAATGGCATTGAACAGATTTGTTCTGGAATTCGGTGAACGCGTTACCGTTCACCACCCCTGATTCCAAATGAACGTACATAGAATTTTTTACGGGCTCTTTACCCACAGATGACGCTGCATTTGTAGTTTTGCAAATTGAGGACGCTTTTACGCAAATCAACAACTTATGATTTTAAGTAACGAACTTCGGGAGAGTAGCCGCCACTACTTTCACATACATTAGAAGTTCTTTCAGCGATATTGGTACGTCGATAACGACGGAGGTACTTAAGAAAACTTGCGGTGAATAACTTCTTTGAGGCTGAAAATGCAAGGTGATGGGTTAACTACAAAAGAAATAAAGCTGTATAGACTCTTTCATTTTATTGGAATGACGATCACTGTAGGAATAGTTTTATTTATTTATCTCTTCAAAGAGTTCGAGATTACAACTATGTTCCTGCTCTTGGCTATGATTCCAATCTTGATCGGATTTACTTTTGGATGTGCCTTATCATGGGATGTAAGAATCATTCCTTGTTTGCAGGACTCAGAGCACGATAAGTCTTGAGGTTTTGACCTGCGCTGGTATAACGAAAAAGTATCAAAAGCTCACTGGGCTACCTTCGCCCGATTGAATGTCGTGAAAGTCTGGGATTTTTAACGTGAAAAATTCCAAGATTTTGTCCGCATCCCCGATTTTAAAAATTAACTTTTTGGAGGATTCATTTGTCGGCCCCAGCAAAAAAAATAAAATCAAATATTGACCCAATTCCTCAAATGAGGTCGGCAAAGTCAGTGGATTCAACCTTCGAGGCAGGGGCAAGTCTTACACCCGAGCTTGTTGTTGCATTGTGCGGACCAATAGGGTCTCCTTTGCATGAAACAGCAACCGAAATAAAAAATGCTTTGAGCGAGTTTGGATATAGAACTGAACAGATTCGATTGAGTGAACTAATTCGTATAAATACAGATTTTGTCGGTGTTCCGATCGATAAAAGCAACAGATACTCTGAAATAGATACTCTTATAAAGGCAGGTGACGAGTTAAGGCGCAGGCTTGGCAATGATGTTCTGGCAAAGATGGCAATTGCAAAAATAGGCGCTGATCGTCTGAAATCATATGGTGAATTTAGTGATCGTGCCAATGAAGGAGAAAAGTTACCCGAGAATCGGATAAAGGCCCACAAGATTTGTCATGTTATTGATTCAGTAAAGAATGCTGATGAACTGAAACTTTTGCGCCTGGTTTATGGGGAAGCGCTCATTGCTGTAGGTGTTTTCTCGCCTGTTGAAATTAGAAAAAAGAATCTCGAACGCGCTGGGGCTCTCACCATTGAGGACATTGCAAAATTAATTGATACTGACTCAGGGGAGGAGTTCAGCCATGGTCAGTCGGTTCGAGAAACCTTTCCTCAGTGTGACTTTTTCCTCCGTGTCGATGGACCAACCTTCGGCCCCACAGAACACAAAGCGGTTGGTCAATTAGTCGAGAAATTGCGACGCTTTTTCAATTTAATATTTCGAACAGCCATAGTTTCGCCAACGTCAGAAGAGAATGCTATGTACGCGGCTGCCTCAGCAGCACGTAACTCGGCGTGCCTGTCCAGGCAGGTTGGCGCTGCAGTCACTTCAAAAGGTGGAGAGTTACTTGCAATTGGCTGGAATGATGTTCCCACCAGCGGTGGTGGGTTATATGGAAAGCCATCGTTATTTCAGATAACCCAAGAAGGCAGCAAAGTGGATGAGCGTTGTTATGCACAATCAGGTACCAAGTGTCATAACGATATAGAAAAACGAACCATTGCCAATAAAATTATCGAGGCGCTCGTCAATGACTCACTATTGAGGCTAGAGGATCATGACAAGGCGGTAAAGGTGATTATGAAGGACTCAAGGGTCAAAGATTTGATTGAGTTTTCAAGAGCTGTTCACGCCGAAATGCATGCAATATTAGGGGCTTCTCGGGTAGCTGGGGATCGCGTTATTTCTGGTAAAGTTTTTGTGACCACCTATCCTTGTCACTCATGTGCCCGTCATCTCGTCGCTGCAGGGATTTCTGAGATCTATTACATCGAACCCTACAGAAAAAGTCTTGCTACACGTCTTCATTCAGATTCTCTAACTGAGGCCATCGATGGAAAAGGCGTGAAGCTTATGCAATTTGATGGTGTAGCCCCACGTAGATTCATTAATTTTTTTGATTCAGGGGCTCGAAAATCGGAAGACGGGGTGTTAAACTTAAGACCACGAGGGGACGCACTGCCCTCTACGCATGTCAGTCTTCGTGCCATTCCAAGACTGGAAGAAGTGGTTGTTGCTGAAATTTCAAGCACACAACTTCGACTTCCTGAGTTGACTCCAAAAGGAGGGGTAGATGACCAAAACAAACCCTAAACAGCTTGAGTTACCCGTGATGGTTGACGTTAACGTAAACCTAACTCAAACAACTACTTCATCTAAGCAACCTGAAGCAAATTCCACTTGTGAAATTGATATTGGATTCCATAGACCTGCATCTACGGATGATAATTCCATATACCTAGCGATCAGAGACAATTACTTCAAAACCCCAGTAAAACAAGCTTAAAAATCATGTGGTTAATTATCATCCAAATTTGACCTGGGAGATTCAAACCAAATATTGCCACTGAATATCCCGCTTTCCCTAGCCACTTTTTATCCTCACATCAGTCTACCCAACCGTGCATAGCCACTGTTATTGATTTTTTTAATTTAACGTTTTTCGAACCGCTCATTTGTCTCTTTCGCTGAATACGCTCCCCGAAGAAAGGTCGCTAAAGCGGCTAATGCGACTAAAAATCCGAGCGAAAATGCATAAGTTACTACCACGTTAGCCAGTTGTGCCGCAGAGTCAAGCAAATCTGCGCGGGCCTTCAATCCATCACACGTACTAACGAGCGCTTGCTCAATTGTCGCGCAATCAACAACGTTAAGTTTCTCAAAACTTACCCCAGCAAGAGTTTGAACCTCCTTCATTAGTTCCAACTGGAGTTTTAACAACTCCATAAAACCTGAAGACAAACCAATCAATCCAACGCTAAAAAAAATTGAACTTGCCAGCATTAAACGTCGAGCGCCAGAGAATGAAAATATCAATGTCACAGCTCGCGTCAACGTTTGATCAATAGTTTGCACGGTTGCTAGAATGCGTATTCTGGTCGAAACTGG
>NZ_DFOZ01000008.1:0-71385 GCF_002377005.1 Limnobacter sp. UBA3528
TCAGGCATCGCAAGGCTCAGCAAGGGATCAACAGGTTTTCGGGCGAGAGATCGGAACCCAAGCCGATCGGGCAGTTAACCGGCAGGCGAGAGATTGAAACCCAAGCCGATTACATGCCTGGAAACCCGCCACCCGGTGGCATGCCGCCTCCAGGGAAGCCGCCTTTTCCGCCGCCACCCATTTTTTTCATCAACTTGGCCAGTCCGCCTTTCTGCATGCTCTTCATCATGTCGCGCATTTGCTCAAACTGTTTCAGCAAGCGGTTTACTTCCTGAACCTGCACGCCCGCACCCGCAGCAATGCGGCGCTTGCGGGAAGCTTTCAAAATATCGGGCTTGGTGCGTTCGGCAATGGTCATTGAGAAAATAATGGCTTCGGTGCGCTTCATCTGCTTTTCTGCGGCGGTGGCATCCACATCGCCCGCACCTTTCATCAGTTGGCTGGGCAATTTGTCCATCAGCCCTTGCAGGCCACCCATGTTTCGCATCTGGCTGATTTGCGCCAAAAAGTCGTTTAAATCAAAAGCCTTGCCACTTTTCAGTTTCTTGGCGAGTTTTTCCGCTTCGTGCTGGTCAATGCCTTTTTTGGCCTCTTCCACCAAGGAAACGATGTCGCCCATGCCCAGAATTCGGCCCGCCACACGGTCAGGGTGGAATTTTTCAAAGCCGGTCAGCTTCTCGCCCACACCCATGAACTTGATGGGTTTGCCCGTAATTTGGCGCACGGAAAGGGCGGCACCCCCACGCGCATCGCCGTCCATTTTGGTAAGTACCACGCCAGTCAGGGGCAGGGCTTCGTTGAAGGCCTTGGCAGTGTTGGCGGCATCCTGACCCAACATCGCATCGATCACAAACAAGGTTTCAGTCGGGTTCACCGCTGCATGCAAAGCCTTGATTTCATTCATCATGGCTTCATCAATGCCCAAGCGGCCTGCCGTGTCCAGAATCAGCACATCAAAAAACTGGCGTTTGGCGTGGTTCAGCGCCGCCAAGGCAATGTCGACTGGTTTTTGAGTGATGTCGGAAGGAAAGAACT
Source organism: Limnobacter sp. UBA3528 (assembly GCF_002377005.1). Taxonomy (NCBI): domain Bacteria; kingdom Pseudomonadati; phylum Pseudomonadota; class Betaproteobacteria; order Burkholderiales; family Burkholderiaceae; genus Limnobacter; species Limnobacter sp. UBA3528. The sequence goes on from NZ_DFOZ01000008.1 coordinate 1,036, forward strand.
CGGCGCCTGCCTGCCCGCTGACTGTTTTTAGCTGTTCAATCGCCGCAGGGCGATACACGTCGGCTGAAACGGTCAGCACTTTCTTTTTCAGGTTGTCTTTTAAATACTTGGCCAGCTTGCCGGTGGTGGTTGTTTTACCAGCACCTTGCAAACCTGCCATCAAAATCACCACCGGGGGCTGCGCGGCCAGGTTGATTTCTTCTGTTTTCTCGCCAATCAGCTTGATTAGCTGCTTGTGAACAATGCCCACCAGGGCTTGGCCGGGGGTTAAGCTGTTCAGCACTTCCTCGCCCAGCGCCTGTTCCTTCACCTGATTGATGAACTCTTTCACCACGGGCAGGGCCACGTCGGCCTCCAGAAGCGCCAAGCGAACTTCACGCAACATTTCCTGCGTGTTGGCCTCGGTAATGCGGGCTTCGCCTTTGATATTTTTGACAACGCGCGTTAGGCGATCGGAGAGGTTTTCAAACATCGTGTGGTGCCCCTGACTCGTGCTATGAATCGAGTAAACTGATTGGTATGAACAACACAATATTGTACGCGCTCGCAGTGCCGCTGCTGTCCGCCTCGGGTGGATTGGCGGCGCTGAACGTTTTCGGCAAATGGTCTGCACCTGCAGGGTTAAACCGTGCGTTGGTTGCTTTGGCCTTGCTGGTGTCGGGGTATTTGTTGGGCACCCTGTTGTTTCAAACCGATGGCATGCACTTCGGTTTTGTTCTTGGCTTGATGTGCGTGGCCTGGCTGGCCTCTTTGGTCGCCTTTGTTGAAAGTTTTTTCAATCGTGTGCCACTGCTTGAGTTAATTGTGTTTCCGCTGTGTGCGGTGGTGTTTTTGCTTCCACTGTGGATGGGCGAAGACGCTGCAATTCGCATGGCTGGCGATCATTTGTTTCAGTTGCACCTGTTGATTGCACTGGCAGCCTATAGTTTGTTGGGCATTGCGGCCGCCCATGGCATCGTGATGGCCTTTCAGGAAAAAGCCCTGCACCAGCCAGTGGCATCCAATCAGGAAAACCGCGTGCTGCGGGAACGGCTTCTGGATCAATTGCCCTCGCTGCTCACCATGGAGTCGATTCTGTTCCGGCAGCTTTGGGCGGGCTTTGTGTTGTTGTCGCTCACCCTGATCACAGGTTTTCTGTTTTCTGAAGAGTGGAGCGGCAGCAGTTGGCGATTTGATCACAAAACCCTGTTCGCCATCATTTCATGGTGTTCATTCGCGGTATTGCTGGGCGGGCGTGTGGTATTTGGCTGGCGTGGCAAAGTGGCTTTGCGCTGGTGTTTGGGCAGCTATGCGGTGTTGGTATTGGCTTATTTTGGTACCCAGTTTGTGCTGGAATTTATTTTGAAAAGGGCAGTTTGATGGGTCGTATTCTGTTTTTCCTGGGCCTGGCGTTGGTGGCCTGGATTCTTTTCAAAAGCTGGCAGCGCAAACAATTGGGTGAAAAACCCGGTGTAGACGTTAAACAAAAAGGCAATCTGGGCCGTAAAACCCAGGAAGAGATCATGCCTTGCCAGCATTGCGGCGCTTACAGCCCCATGTCTGAGGGCGTGATGATGCAGGGGCGCTTTTATTGCGGCATGGAGCATGCCAAGGCGGCCGGAGAGAAAGTTCGCTAACGAAGGGGCAGGCCATGTGGCTGGACGAAGGCTGGATTGAAGAAGACTGGGTACACCGCCTGCAAAGCCCCAATCAGGATGCACGCCCCATGGGCACTGTGGTGGATACCCTGGTTGTTCATTGCATCAGCTTGCCCGAGCGTGGGCGAGACTCCGCCTTAATCACCGACCTGTTTTTGAATCGGCTCGATTGCCATTCCCATGCCTCGTTTGGCGAGTTGATCGGCCTGCATGTTTCCTCTCATTTTCTGATTGATCGGGATGGGTCTGTGACTCAATTTGTCTCGTGTGAAAAACGGGCCTGGCATGCCGGAATTTCAGCCGCAATGGACCGCAGTAATTTCAATCATTTTTCAATCGGCATTGAGTTGCTGGGCGATATTTACACCCCGTTTGAGCAGACCCAATACGCCAGCCTGAAGCGCCTTGCTTTGGAGTTACAAGCACGTTATCCACTGAAATATGCCATGGCGCACAGCGAGATAGCACCCACCCGGAAAACCGACCCCGGACCCTTCTTTGACTGGAAAGGTCTACGCAAATCAAACACCTACGAACTTCAGATTAACGGTCTTTAAAAGGCCGTTTTTTTGTTGCACTGCGGTTATCCCATGCTTGTCCACAAGTTGTTCACAGGGGATAACTCTGTGCACAAGTTGGGGATAAGAAAGTGTTTGCCAAATCGTGTTTCGACCACTACAATTAGTTCCAAGCCACATACAAAACACAAGATATAGTGGTTGCCAGTTTTACCCCACTACAAAAACAAACCCTCAAGAACACGTTTATTCCAGGAGAAAGATGCATGCTAACTAGCCATGGAACCTCAGATTTGGCGAGCAATTTGGCAACTGATGCGCCCTTGTCCACCTCTAAGCCTGCTGGTGCAGCGCCTGTGGTTGACAGCGCGTACTCAAACTACAAAATTATTCGCCGAAATGGTGCCGTGGTTGGTTTTGAGCCCAGCAAAATTGCCGTGGCCATGACCAAAGCATTTCTGGCAGTGAATGGTGGCCAGGGTGCTGCTTCTGCACGCATTCGTGAACTGGTTGAACAGATGACCGGCAGCGTGGTGAATGCCTTGGTTCGTCGCCAGCCTTCCGGTGGTATTTTCCACATCGAAGACATTCAAGACCAGGTTGAACTGGCCCTGATGCGCTCTGGTGAAGCCGAAGTGGCTCGCGCCTATGTGTTGTACCGCGAGCGCCGTGCGCAAGAACGCGCAGCCAAGCAGGTTGAGCAAGCCGAGCAGCATGCTCTGAATGTAATGGACGGCGACATCAAGCGCCCCCTCGATGTTGAAGCACTGAAAGCGTTGATTGAGAGTGCTGCCGTTGGCTTGAATGAAATTGACGTTGCACACCTTCAGAAAGAAACCCTGAAGAATCTGTACGACGGCGTGAAAATCGACGAAGTGTTCAAGTCGGCAATTCTGGCCTCACGCGCCATGATCGAGAATGAACCCAGCTACACGCTGGTTACATCGCGCCTGTTGCTGCACACCATTCGCCGTGAAATTATTGGCCGCGAAATTGCGCAAGATGAAATGGCGCAGGTGTACCCCGAGTACTTCCCCCAGTTCATCAAGAAAGGTATTGCCGCTGGCCTGCTCGATAATCGCCTGGCCCAGTTTGACATGAAGAAATTGGGCGCGGCCCTGAAGTACGAACGCGATTTGCAGTTCGATTACCTTGGTCTGCAAACCCTGTACGACCGCTACTTCCTGCACGTAGAAGGTACCCGCATTGAAATGCCACAGGCGTTTTACATGCGCGTGGCCATGGGCCTGGCCTTAAATGAAGTGGATCGCGAAGCACGCGCCATTGAATTCTATGAAGTACTGTCAACATTCGACTTCATGAGCTCTACGCCCACATTGTTCAACAGCGGCACCATTCGTTCGCAGCTGTCTTCTTGTTACCTCACCACCATTGGTGACGACCTTGACGATATCTATGAAGGCATCAAAGAAAACGCACTGTTGAGCAAGTTTGCCGGCGGCCTGGGCAATGACTGGACGCCTGTTCGTGCCTTGGGCAGCCACATCAAGGGCACCAACGGTAAGTCACAAGGTGTTGTGCCATTCCTGAAAGTGGTGAATGACACGGCTGTTGCCGTGAACCAAGGTGGCAAGCGCAAAGGCGCGGTGTGTGCCTACCTTGAAACCTGGCACATGGACATTGAAGAGTTTCTGGAATTGCGCAAGAACACTGGCGACGACCGCCGCCGCACGCATGACATGAACACTGCGAACTGGATTCCTGACCTGTTCATGAAGCGTGTAATGGAAGGTGGTAACTGGACCCTGTTCAGCCCATCCGACTGCCCCGATTTGCACGACCTGTACGGCAAAGCCTTCGAAAAGGCTTACGTGGGTTACGAAGAGAAAGCCGCCCGTGGCGATTTGAAATTGTTCAAAACCGTGGAAGCAGCCAAGCTGTGGAGAAAGATTCTCTCCATGCTGTTTGAAACCGGCCACCCCTGGATTACGTTCAAAGACCCTTGCAACATTCGCAGCCCCCAGCAACACGTGGGCGTGGTGCACTCATCCAACCTGTGTACAGAAATTACCCTGAACACCAACGAGAATGAAATTGCGGTGTGTAACCTGGGCTCCGTGAACCTGACGCGTCACCTGAAGCCCGCCGACAACGGCGAGCTGGTGCTAGACCACGAGAAGCTGCAGAAAACTGTGGGCGTGGCCATGCGCATGCTGGACAACGTGATCGACATCAACTACTACGCAGTGGCCAAGGCGCGCAATTCCAACCTGCGTCACCGCCCTGTGGGCATGGGCATGATGGGCTTCCAGGATGCACTGCACATGATGCGCAAGCCTTATGCATCCCGTGATGCAGTTGAATTCGCCGATGAAAGCATGGAAGCCATTTGCTACTACGCCTACGAAGCCTCGACTGAGTTGGCGGCCGAACGCGGTGCTTACAGCACCTTCAAGGGCTCGCTGTGGGACAAGGGCATCATGCCTTTGGATTCACTGAAGCTGCTGGAAGAAGAGCGTGGCGGTTATGTTGAAGTGGATACAAGCAGCCGTATGGACTGGGACGCACTGCGCGCACGCATCAAGAAGCACGGCATGCGCAACTCGAACTGCGTGGCCATTGCGCCCACGGCAACCATTTCCAACATTATTGGTGTAGCGGCTTCCATTGAGCCCACATTCCAGAACCTGTATGTGAAGTCGAACCTGAGTGGTGAATTCACGATCGTGAACGAACACTTGGTGCGCGACTTGAAGCGCTTGGGCATTTGGGACGAAGTGATGATTTCTGACCTGAAGTACTTCGACGGTTCGGTCATGAAGATTGACCGGATTCCAGAAGACCTGAAGCGCCTGTACGCCACAGCGTTTGAAATGGACCCACGCTGGCTGGTTGAAGCTGCAGCCCGTCGCCAAAAATGGATTGATCAAGGCCAAAGCTTGAACATTTACATGGCGGGTGTCAGCGGCAAGCGTTTGGACGACACGTACAAACTGGCCTGGATTCGCGGTTTGAAAACCACTTACTACCTGCGCACTATTGGTGCCACGCATGCTGAGAAATCAACCTTGGCCGGTGGTGAGTTGAATTCCGTGAATGCGGAAGGCGGTGCGTCTGCTGCGTTTACATCGGCCCCGGCCACTGGCTTGGTGCCTAACCTGCCTGAGCAAGAAATTGAAGGCAAGGTGTGCACCATGCGCCCAGGCGATGCGGGCTTCGACGAGTGCGAAGCTTGCCAGTAAAGTTTGAATAAAAGACCAGCGATTTGGGCAAGTGACCAAGACTTGCCCAAGTGAATAAAAATGAACATAATGACACTGTGACTTTATACAGTGTATTAGTTAAGGAGTTAAAAAATATGCTGTCTTGGGACGATGAATTTGATGCAACCATGGGCAAAACAGCAGCAGCGGCCAAGCCTGCCATGCCTGCCATGGGTTCTGTGGCTTCGGGTTTTGCTGCGCCTGCAGCCAGCCAGGGCTTGTATCAACAAGCTGCGCGCCCTGTGGTGCAGCAGCCTGCCGCTGAAGGTGCAAAGGCTGGCCGTGTAAACGCCGCCGACAAGCGCGTAATTAACGGCACCACCGATGTGAACCAGCTTGTGCCCTTCAAGTACAAGTGGGCTTGGGAAAAGTACCTGAGCCAGTGCGCCAACCACTGGATGCCGCAAGAAATCAACATGGACCGCGACATTGCGCTTTGGAAAGACCCCAATGGTTTGACCGAAGACGAACGCCTGATCGTGAAGCGTAACCTGGGCTTTTTTGTAACAGCCGATTCACTGGCTGCCAACAACATTGTGCTGGGTACCTACCGCCACATTACAGCGCCCGAGTGCCGCCAATTTTTGCTGCGCCAAGCGTTTGATGAAGCCATTCACACCCATGCTTACCAATACATTGTAGAAAGCCTGGGTATTCCTGAAGCGGAAACATTCAACGCGTACAACGAAATTTCCTGCATCAAGGCCAAAGACGATTTCTTGCTGCCGTTCATTGATGTGTTGACTGACCCGTCATTCAAAACCGGCACGCTTGAAGCAGACCAAACATTGCTGAAGAGCCTGATCGCTTTTGCCTGCATCATGGAAGGCATGTTCTTCTACGTGGGCTTTGTGCAAATTCTGGCGCTGGGCCGCCAGAACAAAATGATTGGTGCTGCCGAGCAGTTCCAGTACATTTTGCGCGACGAGTCTGCACACTGCACATTCGGTATCGACCTGATCAACACCGTGAAACTGGAAAACCCACACCTGTGGACACCCGAGTTCAAGGAAGAGATCAAGGCCATGTTCCGCAAGGCTGTTGAACTTGAACACGCGTATGCCGTAGACACCATGCCACGCGGCGTGTTGGGTTTGAATTCTGCCCAGTTTATGGAATACATGAAGTTTATTTGCAACCGCCGTTCCAACCAGATTGGCTTGGGCACCTTGTATGAAGGCGCAACCAACCCATTCCCATGGATGAGCGAAATGATGGACTTGAAGAAAGAAACCAACTTCTTCGAACGCCGTGTGACTGAGTACCAAACCGGTGGTGCATTGAGCTGGGATTAATTTTTCAGTTGCAAGCCGTGATGTAAAAGAAAGCAGCCTTCGGGCTGCTTTTTTATTGGGCCTTTCAAGTATCACCCTGAGTGGGTGGCAGCAACCTAAATTTCTACCCTCTATCGCTGGCTGACTACACTTCCTGATTATTTAAATTCTTGGAGTTGGGGCACCATGTCAGCAGATCTGTTTTTGAAATTGGGCAATGTGAAAGGCGAGTCGGTTGACTTGAAGCACGCGGGCGAAATGGAGCTGCTAAGTGCACGTTGGGGCATGCAAGTGGCGGTGGGTGCCAATGGTGGCGTGTTGGCCCCAGCAGGGCGCGCGGAAGTGAAATCTTTACGTGTTGAAAAGCGCGTGGACCGTGCTTCCCCCACGCTGCATGCACAAACCTGTATCGGTCAGCTTTACGACACCATGGTGTTGACCAAGAGAAAATCTGGCCTTGTTCCGCTTGAATATTTGCGCATTACTTTCAAAGACGTGATGGTGAGTGACATTGATATTTCACTGGGCGCTGGCGACGACGGTGACCTTGAGGTGGTCAGCTTCGCGTTCACGGAATACAAGGAAGAATACAAGCCGCAAAACGGCGATGGCACGGGCGGTGCAGCCGTCACCGCCGGTTTCAACTGTATTAAGTGCGTGAAGATTTAACTTTGTTCTGGAGGCGCTCATACGCCTCCACATGCTGGTTGAACAAGCGCAGGTTAAGTTTGCGGATTGGGGCGGGTAGGTGGTACTTCACGTAGTCGTGGCGCCATTTCATGAATTCATCGAAATTTTCCAGATGGAACCGAGTGCCTGGAGTCATTTTCTCAATCTGAATTAAGCGGAAACCTTCACCTAGAAATAGTCCGACACGATAGGCGAGGATCATTGTGATCATCTGAACAATTCCAATTATTTTTACGTTTGAGACTAATCCAGGTTGATCTGCAAATTCATTGATAAACCAAAAAAGATAAGCTCCACCTATTAAGCAAAGTGGCCAATATAGCCAATGAATGAAAGGAAGATTTTTCATTGAGCCGAAGGTTCGGCTCTTTAGGTCGATGGTCAATAAAGTCCATTCGATGGTTGAATAAGATCGTAAAGATTGTTGATCTGATCGATTTCGAGCGATTACGTAGGCTCCCAATGTGGAAGTAAGCAGTACGAGAAGGGCGAAGTTTGGATTGATAAATTCAATCCAACCACTCAATGCCAACATGTCACCAGAGCCACTCACAAGATCCCAGTGATGTACGCCGATGATGAATGGATGCACGATTAACAAAAGAGAAAACTGAAAAATCAAGACAGAGCGAATGGGTCTTTTACTTCCAAAAAGCCACCAGTACCAGAGTGCAAAAGAGAGCATTAAATTAAGTGTGATCGCAAAAATCGCATCTGAAATGGCCCTGTCTGTAGTCAACAAAAACGGGATTTCTGCCATAAGCAGGACAAAGCAGCTACTTAACAGAATCGCGATAAAGTTATGTTGAGGCGGTGGTGCGCTGAGTGACATTATTCAGTCCTAATTTTGATTAGTTGAACAGAATCTTTGCTTTGTTCTTTACCCAGTCATCCGCGTCAGTGGCTTGGTAAAGTGCCCCAATCAATAAACCAGCGCCTAAGGCAACTATGACCAACGGCGCCCCAGCTAAGCCACCTGCGATTGCCAATGTTGCCACCATTGCACCTCCACCCATTGCCAGCAAATTGCCGGTTTGATTGGTTGCAGTATCTACACCGAATTGTTGCCAGTTGAAACGTTGTCCCAAAGTGGCGTGGTGGTTGTAGTTGTTCATGATGTCGCTGATCAAAGTTGGCGCTAGGCCAAGAACAGCACCAACTTTGATGGAGCTTAACCAGGGTGCTCCGGTCAGCCTGCGCAACTCCCACATTTCATCCGAGGCTTGTCGGCTCAAGCTGAGTACCTTGTCGTATTTGAATGCATTGGGTCCCAGTGATTTGGTACTCATGTTCTTGCTGATTTGCTGAAATTGATTTTTCTCCAGCAAGGTAATTTGTTTGGCGTTGGTTTGACGAACCCGAATAAGCACATCGGCGTGTTTGCCAAACTGGTTGGGACCTTTAAGGCCCAGGGTTTTCAATTCCACACCTTTGCCCAGCTTCACCGTGCGGGATTTACCGCTGGCCAGTGTGGCTCGCAATTCGGTTTTCATTTTTGAAGTAAAGCGCGCTTTAGCCGCAGCTTCAATTAAATTGGCCAGGTTGCCAGGCAGGTTGGTTGCACCAAACAACTGAGCAAGCAGGGCAGCGTTCAGTGTGCCCTTTTCAACAGCAGTGGCCAAAGCGCTGGTTTGCTGTGTGTTCAATTGCGAGGTCATCAGCATGACCCCAGCCACAGGGTCTTGCTGCATTATCTCGGGCACCATCGCCAGGCTTACTTGGGCGTCGAGTTCAAAGTGGCCCAGAAAATCCATTTCCTGATGCAGGTATAGCGGCGCTGAACCATCGTGGCTATTCAGCGCACGGGTGTAGGCGAGTTGTAGCGATTGCACTTTGCGCTTCAGGTGGTCTTCGTGAAATGTGCGGGCTTGGGTGTTCATGCGGCAGAAAAATAAAAAATAGGCTAGCCGCAGTATGCGTGAAAGATTTTAAGGGGTAGAAATGAAGCGGTTTTTCGAAAAGGAAAGGGGGATGGAGCCCCCCCGTATTTAGTTTTCAGTTTTTTGCCATGGTAACTTTTCGTAAAACTCGAGTACCTTGGAGTAAGCTAAATCAAATTCGGGCAGGTTATCTTGAATGTCGTTTGCAAGAGTGCGGTAGCCATCTGCCGCCATGTTTTGCACGGCTGGGTCTCTCAGGCTGTTTGGTGTGGCTTCAATTCCTTTGGTGGTACAAGTTGTTTGTATGCATTCCAGTAAATCGATGTGTTCCCCATGGTCAGTGAGCGGTGCTTTCTCGATGAGAAAGTAAAGGTCGTAAACATCTTGATACCGGTTTCTTTTCCGGATGGGTTGCTGCAGCAGCGACCGATATTTCTCCGCCATCAAATTGACCAAGCTATACACATGCAGTTCGTCAAGGTCGCTCAGTCGAAGCATTTCAATATCCAGTACTGCCTCGTTGTAGCTGAAATCAATTTCGACAACTTGTGGGGACTGCTTTGCAATGAGGCGGCGCATGGCAGATGGGTTGCTTGGTGCTGCATATCCAATTCGCAGGTTAAGTGTAGGGTGAGTGCGGTTGTTGCCAGGTGGGTTTATTTTCGAAGATTGAATGGTGCAGTGGGTGTTGTAAGAAAGTAGTTGGTTGAAGTATTGAATTTGGGCTTCAAGTTCTTCAGTCAATTCCTTCTCGTTACCTTGTTGGTAAAGTGCCGTAGTAGAAAAATCGGCGTCGCGGGTGAAGCGGGTGCTGTTATAGCGAATGGCCATTAACATTCCACCTTTCATCACCATTTGCGTTCGAAGGGGCGCGCTGCTACCGATTGCAGACAACACGAGATGAACAGCCTCCCGAAAAGCTTGTTGCTTTAAGGGTGCGCTGGCAACCCATTCGGCTACATTCAGGGTTTCAATCTGCTTATTCAAAAGTGTTCTCGTTGTTCAATAAAGAGGGCAGGTTGATCGATAGCTTCCAACGATCTGAAAAAAATGGCTCAAATTCTGCCTCGGGGTCAAGTTTTCTAGATCCACCCCGCTGTGCAAACTTTTCCCAGTCGGCAAAAGCTGGGTGGTCAAGCTTGCAAATCTCGGACAGTAGGTAGCCAGCCCGAACCTTATCAATTGGTGCACCGTGGGTGTTCAGTTCATCTACAACAAATGGCAAGTACTTTTTGGCATGGTTGGTGTACATGTCTACAACATGTTGCAGGCCACCGCACAAAGCGGGTTCTCGAAGCATGTCCAGAAAAACCCGACCAATTGTTGCAACGCGCAGGCTGCTGTGTGCTGTGGTGCGAAAGGCGCCCTGGTTTGAACGTTCAAGCAGGTGCACAGTAATTCCAGACAGTTTTTTGAAAGTAGGGCGAATTAGTTTTGAATAACCCAGTTTCAGAAAATTTTCAGTTTGCTGCCCAAGGTCGCGGTTCATTTTTGCCTTGGCCAATGCTGCCCATTCAGAAGCTTTTGGCCGCGTTAAATAAACCAACTGCGAGAAGCGGTCGGTTAAGCCGTAGTGTTCCATTGCGCTAAGGTGTGACACATACGCGAAAGGATCCAGGCTGCATGCAAGTTCAATTGCTGTGCTACGTTCATGCCCAAACAGCTGGTACCCGCGTGTTTCTGCAAAGGGTTCAATGGGACGTATTAAGTGGAATTGTTGAAGTAGTTTTAAAACTTCTTCGAGTTGTTTTTTTGTAGCTGCGATTGTTGATTTTTTATTCGGCAGGCATTGATATACCAGGCAAGCCAATTCATACTGCGTAACAGCTGGGCCAGTTTGTTTGGCCAGCTGCGCAGCAATGGTTGTGGCTATATTTTCGAGTTGAATTACTTTATTGTTTTTTGCCATGCGTTTAACATCCGTCCTTAGGACGGATGTTAAACGCATGGCGTAATTTTGTCAAGAAGGCTTTTTGTTTCGCTTATTGCTGGTGATTAATGTGCTGGGGAGGTGATGTTAAATAGGGTGTGTGGAGACGATGAAAGTAAATTCAAAAGTAGCTGAATTTGAGGCGGAGGCGCTGGGACGACTTGCTCGAATTAGATCGGAAGGTGAAACGTTGAAACTGGGTGCGGTGAAAAAGCTGGTGTGTGAAAAAGCGGGCTACAAATGGACCGCTAATCCTAAATGATTTATGTGTTCTGTTGCGGTGAAATGAGCGACTTATTTTCGGCCGGAGCGGCCATACAGTCTTTGTTTTTGATAGTCTTAAGTGCAGCATTAAACTGACTGTGAATGACGTAGAAGTGAGGTGCGTCGCGATTGTGCGGCGTCGCTCTCGTTTGCCGGATTGGGCATTAACTTAACTCTGATAAGCGTTGCTCTGCTTTTTGCGCCGTGGCATCTTCGCTGGGAGAATTAAAACCCTCATCTCTTTGGTTCTTCCTCACTTAACGCTTCCGATTATTGGCCGCGTCCAATCTTGGAAATCAATCCGCAGTCGTTAGGCTGTTCAAACCCTGCAGCACTCCCAATATACTCAGCAACAAGCTGTCCGACAGACGAGACAACATCTTTTTCAGCACTAATAAATCCGACAGGGAAACTGACAGGGTAAACGATCATTGCGTGTGTGGTTTGTTCTTGTGTTTTGAATGTATCAGGAAACCTTCGTTTAATGAACTATTTCAGGTGGGGCAATTGGGGGCTACAAATGGGTGGGGGTGTTCTGAACAGGAATGGAACCACTTCATGCAAGCGACTACTCAGCAGTCCTTACCCACAACAGAGGTTTATATGAATTCATCATTTGCAATCAGTCCCCCTGCTGTCCAAACCATGAGCGACTCTGATCTGATTCATGCGCGTAACATGGCTGAGTACCATATCGAGCGTCGAGAATTCGAGGCGTCGCCATGCAGAAGTAACTCTGCGCTAATGGGAAAAATCACTGGTACTGCTGGAACATTGGGCTTATTAATTGCCTCGCCCATTGTAAGTGCGAAATTAGGGGCTTCTTTGGCATCGATTCTTACTGCCTCTATGAGTGCTGCCTGTTGTGTAGCCTGCTGCATTGGTATCAGTATTGCTGAGGAACCGTGCGTACCGAGGCATCCAGATCTGCCCCAAAGTCACGATTGAGATTAGCGAGGCTGAAGCAGTTAAAGTCCCACCAAATTCCTCGCCACTGCTTCTGCCACTTCAATGCCATCGACACCCGCCGACAAAATGCCACCGGCGTAGCTGGCGCCTTCACCTGCAGGGTACAGGCCTTTTGTATTCAAACTTTGGAAGTCGTCGCCGCGCGTAATTCGCAGCGGCGATGATGTTCTGGTTTCCACACCAGTCAGCACGGCGTCGTGCATATCGAAGCCTTTGATCTTTTTTCCGAATGCAGGCAAGGCTTCACGCATGGCGGTAATCGCATATTCGGGCAATGCGTCGGCCAGGTCAGTCATTTTGACGCCGGGTTTATACGATGGTTCTACGCTGCCCAGTTCAGTCGATGCTTTGCCTACAATAAAATCGCCCACCAATTGCCCGGGCGCTTCATAGTTACTGCCGCCCATCACAAACGCATTGGATTCTAGCTTGCGTTGAAAGGCGATGCCCGCAAGTGGGCCACCGGGGTAGTCGGCTGGGCTAATGCCCACCACAATACCCGCGTTGGCGTTGCGCTCGTTGCGTGAATATTGGCTCATGCCGTTGGTGACCACGCGGTTCTCTTCAGATGTAGCCGCCACCACCGTGCCACCGGGGCACATGCAAAAGCTGTAAACGGAACGACCATTGGCTGCGTGGTGTACCAGTTTATAATCGGCTGCGCCCAGCAGTGGGTGGCCCGCGTGTTGCCCCAAGCGGGCACGGTCGATCAAGCCTTGTGGGTGTTCAATGCGAAAGCCCACTGAGAAAGGTTTGGCTTCCATGTACACGCCGCGCTCGTAAAGCTTGGCAAAGGTGTCGCGTGAACTGTGGCCCAGTGCCAGCACCACATGGTCGGCGCGCAATTCGTAAGTGCTGCAATCTGCAAGGTTTTCAATGGTCAGGCCGCGAATGTGGCCGTCTTCAATGTGAAAGTCGCAGACCCTTTGTTGAAAGCGGATTTCGCCGCCCATGGCGATAATTTGTTCGCGCATGTTTTCAACCACTTTCACCAGCCGGAAGGTGCCAATGTGGGGTTTGCTGACCAGCAAAATTTCCTCGGGTGCGCCGGCCTTTACAAATTCGGTCATTACTTTTCGACCCAAAAAACGCGGGTCTTTGATTTGGCTGTACAGTTTGCCGTCTGAGAATGTGCCGGCACCGCCTTCACCAAACTGCACGTTCGATTCGGTGTGCAATACGCGTTTGCGCCACAGGCCCCAGGTGTCTTTCGTACGTTCGCGTACCTGTTTGCCACGCTCAATCACAATCGGTTTGAAGCCCATTTGCGCCAGCATCATGGCCGCAAAAATACCGCAGGGGCCGAAGCCGATTACCACTGGGCGAATTGCAGGGGCGTCATTCAATTTCACCGGCAACTGGTAAACCATGTCGGGCGCAGGTCGAATGTGCGAGTTGGTGCTGAATGTTGCCAATAGCTGCGCTTCAAGGCGAGCGCTGCGAAGTTCGACATCAACGATGTAAACCAGCAACAATTTTTGTTTGCGTGCGTCGTAGCTGCGTTTGTAGATGCTGAAGCTTTTGACGTCTTCGGCTGTAATTTTCAGCGTGCTGTGAATAAGCTCGGAAAGAGCATGTTCAGAGTGGTCGAGTGGAAGCTTCAGCTCGGACAGGCGGATCATGGTGGGTGTACCTTGTGGATCTGTTTTTCGGATCAAGGCCGTATTTTATGCTTTTGCCCGCCAAAGTGCACTTATTTCACCGGTTTTAGAATCACATAGGCCAGGCAATCTGGTTTCTTCATCTGAAAACCGAAGTCGATTTCTCCCCAGGAGTTATTGACTGTGTAGGTGGTTGCTTCCTCCAAAGATTTACCACGAGGAATTTCGGTGATCTTCAGGTTCTCGTATTGTTGTTTTAGCTGAGGCATGGTGATGCATTCACCTTCCAGGTGCATCAGTAACATACCTGGGCTTTGCGCGCCTTGCTGAGGCAGTCGAAGATCAATTGTGCTCACCTTGACCTCACCTGCGAATTGAATACTTTGACCCTTGTAAAACTTGAAATACTCATTGGAATGTCGAGTGTCGTGGGCAAGTGTTTGAAACAGTGCTTTTTCGACATGCGCCAAAGTGAGCGAAGACTGGGTTTGAATATCGTCGATCAAATTCCAGATGGAACGGTTCAGATTGATCATTGTGTTGTCCTTTGACGCATGTGTAATGGGTTGGATGGCGCTGTAGAGCAGGGCAAACAACAGGAGCAGTTTTCGGCCCGCATTACTTTTTCCCACCATAATTTTCGTCATACCAGCCACCGTAATAGTCAGCATAATTTTGACCTGTTGTCGATGTAATTTCATTGGCACCAAATTGTGAGCCAATTTTTCGATAGGCGTTTTGAGCATTGCCATCTTTTAAGTATTGGTTGTAAGCCTGAATATAGCTTGCATGGTTTTTCGGGTTGCCGGCAATACCGATGTCGGGGCCACCTGCTTGAATGATTTCTCGTTGAACCTGAATATTCTTCATGGTGGCAGCCCCCTCGTCATCCAGGGTGCCGTTAAGGTATGCCTGCCTTGATCTGGTGTCTAACTGATAAGGGTGCAAGGCGTGGCCCACTTCATGGGCTAAAACCTGTGTAGCCTGATTGGCATCGCCTCTCAGATTGCTGTCCAGGGTAATCGTTTTCTCTCTGCGGTTGGCGTAGGACCCGCCTCCCGCCGCTTCGTAGTCGACCTTCCAGCCCTGACTCTGCAGAGTTTTCAGGTTATTAACCAGTGTGGGCGACTTGCCAATTAATGTATCAATGCTTTTCCCGAGTTTGCCTTTTAGTGGAGATGCTGTGGAGCGGGTATCGGGTGCTGGGGAGTTTGGGGGTTGGTTTGCTGCTGATGCGATCAAGGTTGCACCACACCCAATTTTGTGACCATTAAGTGCCACTGCCATGTAGTTGTCAGTGAACGTACCAAGGCCTTCAACAATCGGGAATACGTGGGGCTTGCACAAAGGGCAGGTGACCATGTCGCCAACCCTGGCGATGGGTCGGCCCTCAACTGTGGTGGTGGAGCTGCCCGAGATCACCACGCCACCGTGGCTGGTGGTGTCGCCGATCAGGATTTGCGCGCGACCTTGTATAAGGGGTCTGGAGGACATCGATAAGAAAGTAAGTCGAGTAACTCCTTAAGTAATTAATCGACGGTGGTAGTTCCTTGCGGCTTCGGTCAGGTTTGCCACATCAAGGCCATGCGGGCTGCTATTTTCTTGCCGTGCGAGATCGCTATTTCTTCAACTGACAAGGCAGGTCTTAACGTTCGTGCCTGTATTAATGCTTGCTGCGCCAGTGGGGTATTGCCCAGTTTGTCCAATGCCGCAGCTTGCGCAACGTGTGCCAAATGAAACCGTGTGTCGTGTTGTATGGCTTTTATTGCTTCTTCCAGCGCTTCTTCCGGGCGGTTTGCCCGCAGCAAGAAACAGCTCAGTATCCACAACCAGAATCCAAGTCTTCTGTCTTTGGGGCTTATACGCATGCCCAGACGCATTTGCGCAATACCGCCTTCCAGTTCATTCATCAGCACCAAGGCAGCACCGTGGGCAACCTGTGCCTGTGCATTGCTGGGGTTAAGCTGCAAGGCCGCTTTTAGTGTGATCAGGCCTTGCCGGGTTTGTCCAAGGTCGCACAGTGCGCAACCTGCATAACCCATTACCTCGGAATTGCCCGCATCTAGTTCAATTGCAGTGTTCGCCGCTGTTAGCCCGCTGGCGAGAACGGCGTCAGAATGTGGCAACAGCCCGATGTTTCGGGACAGTGCGGTCAACAAGGCCAAATGTGCGTGGGCAAGGCCAAAGTTGCTGTCAATTTCAATGCTGTTTTCGAGTTGGTGCCTGGCATTGCGAAGACCCGCCTCGCTCCAGCCCAGTTGGGCCAAAGCGCCCGTGGCTTCATGATAATGTGCCCATGCGTCGAGATTGTTGGGGCGCTGTCTTCGAATCTGGGCTATTTCGGCTTTGGTTAGCGCGGGTTCAAGTTCGCTGAGCAAACCCCGGGCAATTTCCTCCTGTAAATCAGCGCTGGAGGCTGGCGAGCATTCAAACCGACTGTTCCACAACACTTGGCCGGTTTGCGCCTCCGCCAGCTGAACATTCACCCGAATGATTTCGTCCACTCGACGAATGCTGCCCAGTACAACGAATTGCACCTGAAGCTGTTCAGCAATTTCAGGCAGTGCAACGCTGCTGTGGTCGAATATTTGCGTGGAGGCTTGTGAAATTACCAGAAAACCGGGTACCCGAGCCAGCAGTGCAATGACGTCTTCAAGCAAACCCTCAGCCAGAAATCGCAGGTCGGTTTGTTCTCCCAGTACCTTGAAAGGCAGCACCGCGATGGTGGAATTTTTTTTCACTGTGGGTTTCGAGGACACTTCTGTTCGGCGAACTGGCAAGCTGAATTGGTAGCCACGCCCTGTGACTGTTGAAATCGCCTGACTACCCAGCAGCTTGCGCAAAGCAGAGGTTTGCACGGTTAAATTGTTTTCTTCCACGACCATGCCGGGCCACACCGTTTGCAGCAATTCGTCTTTACTTAGAACGCGTGTGTGGTTGCTGACCAGGCACATTAAAAAGTCAAAGGTGCGCGAACCCAAATTGACCGCTTCGCCTTCGCGTAGTAACAGCCGTTCATTTGCGCGCAATTCAAAGTGATCGAAAAAATAGGAATAATCCAAGCGCGCAACCGAAGGTGAGGTGTTAGCAAAATATAGCAAACATTTAGGAATTCTTAAGGACTAAACACAGCGTGTCCGTGCACAGTGAATTCATTGAGCAGTTGGCTGCTCAAAACCACTGGAGACTGCTATGACTTTTTCTGTACCCAATGCTCAGCGTGAAATGCGCGCACTTTACAAAGTAGAACCTGGTGCGGCGATGGTGACCGACCATGCCTTGGCTCGCGGGGTTGATCCCTTGGACCCTTTTCATTCTGTGGTGGAGCCCATGGATGGTTGTGGCGTGCAGGTGCCGATTGGTGTTCATCGTGCTTTGGGTGGTCTGCACGATGCGCCCACGCCTGGCGATCTGTTGTGTGCTGCGCTGGCTGCATGTCAGGATTCAGCCATGCGCATGGTGGCCAACGTGCTGGGTGTTGAGCTTGTTTTTCTGGAAGTGCGCGTGACTGCCGATGTGGACGTTCGTGGTGCATTGAATATGTCGCCAGAAGTACCTGTTGGTTTTCAAGGCATGCGCTGCAATGTGCAGTTCAAGGTAAAAGAGGGCACACCCGCCGACTTGATCAAGGCATTGACCTATGCAGCCAAGCGTTGTTGTGTGGTGCAGCAAACCTTGAAAAATCCACCCAAGGTTGAAACCAGTTTTCAGCTAAACTGAATTTGACCCGCATCCAACCCTATTCAAGGATCGCCATGACCTCTGTTCAACCCCATGTGAAAGAGGCTGGCAGCGGCCCCGCCGTTGTTTGTTTGCATGCCAATGCATCGCACGCCGGGCAGTGGAAGGGCTTGATGGGTTTGCTGGCGGATCGGTTTCAGCTGCTTGCGGTGGATTCCTACGGTTCAGGCCAAACACCCGACTGGCATTCGGAACGAACCATTTCTCTGCAAGATGAAGTGGATTTACTGATGCCGGTGTTGGATAGAATGGGTGAAAAGTTCACCTTGGTGGGGCATTCCTACGGCGGTGCGATTGCTTTGAAAATTGCCTTGTTGTTTCCGCACCGGGTGAAGGCACTTGCACTATTTGAGCCCACTTTCTTCTCTGTGGTTGAGCATGAAAGCCCAAGCCCGAATGATGTAGACGGCATTCGCCATGCAGTGGCCGCCGCCGGTGCTGCGCTGGACAATGGCGATCCACATTTGGCGGCTCAGCATTTTATCGATTTCTGGATGGGGCAGGGCAGTTGGGCGAAAACCCCTGAAGAGCGCAAACCGGCGGTGGCGGCATCAGTGCGCAATGTGCGGCGGTGGGGGCATGCCTTGTTCAGCGAACCCACCGTGCTGAGTTCTTTTGGCCAGTTGAATATTCCGGTGCTTTACATGGTGGGGGGAAAGTCGCAGTTGTCGGCCCACGCTGTGGCGAAGCGATTGGTGGCCACTTTGCCGAGCGTGGAGTTAATTGAGTTTGCGCAGATGGGCCACATGGGGCCAGTGACCCATCCTGATGTAGTGAACGAAGCGATTTCAGGGTTTTTACAGAAAGTGTTTTCTTAACGCCACCAAAGGCACTGCATACAACACGGCGAAGCTGGTGTTCAACACCGCGTTTTGCCAGAAGCCGCTGTACAGCGAAAATGCGGTGTCGGGTATATACCAAAGCAATACAGAAATCGCGATCATGTTGCAGGTCTGTTTGGCGTCCTCAATGTTCAGCTTGCGCACCAGCATGAAAATAAGCGCGCCCCAGCCCACCATGACGGAACCCATCACTGCGTGCGCAAGCTCGATGTACGCTGCAGCTTGCGAGTCAAATGCGGAAAATTGTGCGGCATCCTGGAATACCAACAATCCAAATGCCTGCTGGGTCCAGCCCGGTGCAAGCACCATGAACAACCCAAACAGCACGGTAAATTCTGCAGTGTAGGTTAGCCAGTTGATCCAAAGGGTTGGAGTGCTTGCTGGTGTATTTTGTACAGTGTTGGCTTGCATGGCAGATCTCCTTGCGTGGTTGAAATTGATTCAGGTCAACGCCAGTTTGCTAAGCACAGGGTCATTGCCGCAATAACCTGCCAGGTCATAGATTTCAGAAATTTTCCGTGGCAGTATGAGCACATGCATACACAAGCCCCCACCCATACCGCCGGAATTCGCCTGCGCGATTTACGCACTCGGCAAAAGATCAGCCAACTTGATTTGGCCTTGCGCGTGGGTGTTTCCCAGCGCCATTTAAGTTGCATTGAAACTGGTAAAGCCAGTGCCAGCAAGGAAATGTTGTTGGCACTGCTGGAGGGTTTGGATGCACCGCTGAATGAACGCAACGAAGCGCTGGTGGCTGCAGGTTTTGCCCCCTTGTTTGGCAGCAGGCCGATTGATCACCGGGAAATGGACACCATCAACGAGGTAATCGATTTGATGCTGACTGCGCAGCATGCAGCGCCAGCCATGGTGCTGGACAGTGAATGGAATTTGGTGAAATTCAACGCCAGTTTTGTGCGCTTGTTGCAACTGCTGGAGTTTGACTTGGCTGCTTTGCAAGCGACTCCCAATGTGTTGCTGGCACTGACTGCGCCCGGTGGCCTGGCCACACGCCTGCTAAACCCGGCTGAAGTGTTGGGCGATGTATTGAAAAGGGCGCAGCGTGAGGCTTTGCATGTGCCTGCGTTGCAGGCCATGTTGGCGCAAATTCCGCAATCCATGTTCGACACCAAACAGCCACAGAATTTCAACAACCCCACCTTGGTCACCCGGTTTAAAAGTACGGTGGGCGAGCTTCGTTTTGTGTCAACTTTCACCAGTTTTGGAGCGCCCTTGGACATTACTGCGGCATCGCTGAGAATTGAACATTTGTTCCCCGCCGATGAGGCTACTCGAAAGGCATTTTCATAATGCGTACTTTGCTGCTTTTTCTGTTGATTGCCATGGGCGCATTTGCCACCTGGTGGTTTCTGCAAAAACCCAGCCACAACCGGCAATGGGCTGATGATGTTTCCCAAATGTTGCATGCAGATGTGAATGGCGACAGGGTGGTGTTGAAAAATGTGCGCAACTTTGAGTGGCGCACAGAAACCGATTACACACCGCGCTGGGAAACACGTGAATATGATTTAAGCCAGTTGCAAACAGCCGACCTTGTGTTGTCTTACTGGATGGGGCCTAAAATTGCCCACACCTTGGTGTCGTTCGGTTTTGCCGATGGGCAGTACCTGACTTTCTCGCTGGAAATCCGAAAGGAAGTCGGCGAGGAGTTCTCCGCGTGGAAGGGTTTTTTCAGGCAGTACGAGGCTATTTTGGTTGCGGCCGATGAGGCGGACATTATTCGCACACGGAGCAATGCGCGTGGTGAAGACGTTTACATCTATCGCCTGGCTATTCCGCCAGAACAGCTAAGAACCCTGTTTTTGGCCTATGTAGAACAGGCACAAAAACTGGAAAAGACCCCCGAGTTTTACAACACCCTGACCAGCAATTGCACCACGGTGGTGTTTGATATCGCCAAGCGAATCGTGCCGGATTTGCCGCTGGATTATCGCCTGTTGCTCAGCGGGTACTTCGCCGAATACGCCCATGCGCAGGGTGGTTTGGTAGAGGGGTTTGGCTATACCGAACTTCAGGAGAAGGGCTATATTGTGCCCCGCGCCAAAGCCATGCAGGTCGGTGAAAATTTCTCGGAAGTCATTCGCCGGGGTGTGCCCGGCATGTAAGGCTTTGATCAGCAACCACCCGCCCAGCGGGGGTCATTGACGTTGTAAACACGCGGCTTCATGTAATCCACCGGGTCACGCAGGTAATCCACTTCGGGTGGACTTGGTAGCTTGCTGACGGCGTTCAACCATGTTGTTTCGTAAGCTGAGGCGCCGCCGCCTATGCCCGGTGTCCAGGCGTCGTGGTGGTTGGGCAAGGCTATTTTGGGTTTTGTCAGTGCCACATAAGCCAAAGCGTCCCGGTAGGCACTGGTCACCAAGCCAAAACCAACAATCGCATTCAATTGCACATCCACACATTCAGGCAAATTCGTCAATGCGTTTGCCACCGCTTCGCTTTCTGCGTTGCCGGCTTTCATCACCCCGGTGGAGTTGTGCCAAAACCAGGCAAAGTCGCCTGCCCGGAAGTGATAAGCCCAAGTGCCGCCTGCAGGCTGGCCTACGCCACCGTCGTCACGCAGGGTGCCTACAAAGCGAAGTGCTTCGGCCAGGCTGGTGTTCAAGTAGGTGGGAAATGTGAGCACGTCGGGAATGTACACCAAGGGCATGCCACCGCTGAGCAGGTCGGCGGGTTCGGCGGCCGAGTGGGTGTGTTGAACCACATGCACTGGCTCAACATCTTCCCAAATTTGAATGGCGCGTACACTGCCGGCACCGGGGTTGGTTTGGTCGCCCAGGTTCAGGCAGGGAAATGTGTTGGGTATGCCCTCACTGGCGGCGCGCTCGCGGGCAATGTCGCACACATTGCTGCCCGCAATCAACAGGGCATTGCTTAGGCCTGCCACATAGCCCGCATCGGCTGCATGGTCAAAGTGGCCGTGCCCAATGAATATGGCTTCAGGTTGAATGGCGGCCAGTTCTTCACGGCCAATGGGCACATAGTTGGCGTGCACGCCCACAATTTCCCACGCGTCCATTAAAAACAAATGGCCTTTCATGCTCACAATGAAACTTGAAACACCCACCCACCAAAACTTCACCTGCTCCGGGTCCATGGCGTTGGGACCTAATATGCGTTCGCGCGTGGCTTGCAGTTCAGCGCTGGGTGCACGGGCTGCGGGCAGGGGTTTGAAGCTGCTGGCGTCAAACACATTGGGCCGTGTTTCATTGGGTGTGGTTCGGACGGTGCTGGTGCTGCCCGTGCCGGAATCGCCGCCTAGGCAGGCAGCCAACAGTGGTGCGCAAAGCAAGGCACAGGCAATCAGGCCTGTGCGGGAAAGTAAGTTAGTCATTGTTATTGGGTAGTTGCAGGTGTCTCCAACACCTTGTACTGCCAACAACGTTGTTTTAGATGCCCTTCACCAACGGTGAAAAAAAGCGAATGATCTTCACCAGGTCTTCTTTGGCCTCGGGCAACGCAAGGTTCATGGTTGGCCAAATGTGCGGCATGCCGGGGCGAGTCAGCAAGGTGATTTGTCCACCGACTTTCTCCACTGCGTCGCGCAACTGCACAGAATCGTCGAGCAGGCATTCGTCTTCACTGGCAGTCACCATGAGTGGTGGAAGGCCTTTCAATTTCCCAAGCAGGGGCGATGCGCGTTCATCTGCGGGGTCATGGCCGCACATGTACAAGTTGGCGGCATGTTCAATCATGTGGGAAGACAACATGCTGTCGGTCTTGTCATTGCCTTCAATGGAGGGTGACAGGCGGCGCATGTCGGTGGCTGGCGAAATCAGCAAGCCGCCGTGTGAGGGCAGTTTCTTTTTAAGTGCATGTTGCAACACGGCCAGGCTCAAGTTGCCGCCGGCAGAATCGCCCGCCACGAAAATGGGTTCGCCTGTGGGGGTATCTGCCACCAGGGCTTCAAAGGCTGCAATGCAGTCGTCCAGTGGGGCTGGGAACGGGTTTTCTGGTGCCAGGCGGTAGTCCACCATGAACACGCGGAAACCCAAGGCATTGGCCAAGGCGCCACAGAAGGGGCGGTACATGGGGGGGTGGCCCGCCACAAAGCCGCCGCCGTGGATGTACAACAAAGCGCCTTTGGGATTGACCGGAATAAGCCACTCACCGGGTACGCCGCCCAAAGCGCCCTTGATGTGTTTCAAGCCTTTTGGCACAGGAGCCAGCAAATTGGATGCAGCGGTCACCATGCGAAACCGGCGCACGAACCCGGCCCCGTTGCCCCGGTAGCTTTTCAGGGCAATGCTTGCAATTTTGTTCATCACTTTGGCTTGAATGGACGGCATGGTGTTCCTCTTTGAAAGTGGGGTGGGGTATTTATAGCACTGCCAGTGCTGCCCAGTTTACCTTGAGTTTTCAATGCACTTGATAAATTCGGACAAATCTGGAATGGAAATGCAAACGCTGTTTTCAGGCCTGAAAAAATCGGCACAATAAAAAAAAGAGCACAACCACACGGAGACACCATGGCGATATTCGACGAAGACATTTTGATCATTGGCGCAGGTTTGTCAGGCATCAGTGCCGCATGCCATTTGAAAAAAGAATGCCCCAACCGAAAGTTCACCATTCTTGAGCGCCGCACCACCATTGGTGGCACTTGGGATTTGTTCCGTTACCCCGGCATCCGCTCAGATTCCGACATGTTCAGTTTCGGCTTCAAGTTCAAGCCTTGGAAAAATGCGCATTTTTTCTCGCAAGGCAATGACATTCGCAGCTATGTGCACGAAGCAGCCACCGAGAACAAGGTGTTCGACCACATTCGTTTTAAGCGCAAGGTGAGCGACGCGAACTGGGACAGCGAGGCCCAGCGCTGGGTGATCAATGCTGTGAATGAAGCCACTGGCGAGCCAGAGCAATACCGCGCGAAATTCATGATGGCCTGTGCGGGCTACTACAACTACGACCAAGGCTATCGCCCTGATTTCCCGAATGAGAAAAGCTTCAAGGGCTTGGTGGTTCATCCTCAGCACTGGCCAGAAAACCTCGACTACACCGGCAAAAAAGTGGTGGTGATTGGCAGTGGGGCAACAGCTGTAACATTAATTCCCAGCATGGCCGACAAGGTGGAGCACATCACCATGTTGCAGCGTTCGCCGTCCTATATTTTTTCCTTGCCCTCCGTGGATGCGCTGACCCGCGTGCTGCAAAAAACCCTGCCGTCCAAACTGGCTTATAAGCTGAACCGCACGCGCACCATTGGTTTGGCGCACTTCATGTTCAAGGCCAGCAAAAGCAAGCCCGAGGTGGTGCGCCGCTTCCTGATCGCGATGATGCGCAGGCAGTTGAAAGGCTCCAGCGTGGATATCAAACACTTCACACCCAACTACATGCCCTGGGATCAGCGTTTGTGTTTGGTACCCGATGGCGATTTTTTCAAAGCCCTGCGCAGTGGCAAGGCCAGCGTGGCCACAGACACCATCAAGCAGTTTGTGCCCAATGGCATCGAGTTGAATTCAGGTGAAGTGCTGGAAGCCGACATCATCGTGACCGCCACAGGTTTGAATGTACAAATGGTGGGTGGCATGAAGATTTCTCTGGATGACGAGCCTGTCAACCTGAGCGAGAAAATGTTCTACAAAAGCGCCATGTTGCAAGACCTGCCCAATGCGGCCGTTGTGCTTGGCTATACCCATGCCTCGTGGACTTTGAAATCCGATTTGGTCAGTGGTTTTGTATGCCGCTTGCTGAATTACATGGACAAGAAGGGCCATGCCGTGGCGGTGGCAAAAACAGCCGAGGTAAAACCTGTGGAAGGATTCACGGTGTTGGGTGGCTTGAATTCAGGCTACTTGAAACGCGTGGCCGACCAGCTGCCACGCCAGGGTGAAACCCACCCGTGGCACAACCGGCAAGATTATTACCACGACACCAAAACCTTGCTGGAAGACCCCGTGGATGAGCCCGGTTTGGTGTTTGAACCTGCAAAGGCTGGGGGCAGGGCCAAGCCGAAGCTGAAGGCAGTGGCTTAAACTCAGTGGCTTAAGTTAGCTGTCGCTGTCGACCAGGGTGAAGCGCTGGGTCATGCGCTCACCCACTTGCACCATTTCAAAAAATACATTCAAAGGCCTGGTCCACGCGGTGTGGGTATCGCCACTCAAAGGGCGGTAAACCACCACAGGGCTCAAATCGCTTTCCTGAATGGCTTGGCAAATAATTTCATACAGCCCACCTTTGTAGTGTCGATAACGTTCGCCCGTTTTTACGCTGTGAGGTTGTTCTGGCACATGGCTCAAGGGGTGTCTCCTTTGTTGTTGTGAGTCATATTTCTTGAATATTCAAGGTCATATCGTTAAACTGTACGGCTGTCCTTGAAGAATTGAAAGGAGTTCCTGAATGCCTGCAATCAAGCGAGCAACCGAGGAAACCAGCAAACCAGCAACCAAGCCTTTGACCAAGTCGGTCGCGAAGCCTGCTGCTGCCAAAGCAGAGCTGCCCGAAAGCAAAGCACGCCCGGTGGCTACAACCCGAAAACCTTCCAAAACGGCGCTTTCTCCCTCCGAGGTCACGCCTTTGGCACTGCTTACGCCCAGCAAGCCTGCGCGCCGCCGCCGGTCGGGCGCCGCAAAGCCCAGAAAGTTGAAGGGTGCCACAACCACTTGGCCATTTCCAACAGGCTCACGGCCTTAACCTGCTGAACGCTTCACTATGCTTCTAATCGATATTTTGCGCTTACTGCTGGAAACAGCCGCCAGCCTGCTCACCTTTTGCCTGTTGCTCCGCGCATTGATGCAGTGGGTACGTATACACCCCAGTAACCCCCTGTCACCGTTCATTTTTTCCATGACCGACTGGCTCGTGAAGCCCTTGCGCAAGGGTGTGCCCGGCTATGGTGGCATTGATTGGGCTTCCATTTTTGGCGCCTTTGTGGTGTCTTTTGTGCTGCACATTGTTTTGGTGTTGCTCACAGTTGGGCTTTCCAGCGGTGGTCCGGGCGTGGGTTCGCTGATTACGCTGACCATACCCATTGCCATTTTTTGGGTGTTGCGCAATGTGGCTTATCTGCTGATGGGTATTGTGCTGATTCAGGTGATCTTGAGCTGGGTGAATCCGTTCTCGCCGATTGCGTCGATTCTGAATGAGTTGTCACGCCCTTTCCTGGAGCCATTGCGCAGGGTGCTGCCCACCATTGGCAATGTAGATTTATCGCCTTTGGTGTTCTTCCTGATTTTGCAGATCGTGATGATGGTGCTGCAAAGCCTGATGCCCGGGTTTTAATTTGGCCAACTGGCATGGCATAAAAAAAGAGCACCTTCAAAGGTGCTCTTTTTCATTTTGGCGGGTTATTTAAATTCAGCGTGTAACGCGCGATGTACCGCCACCACTGACAATTCTTACACGGTCACCAGGCCGGAAATCTTCACCTGCTGCATCCTGAACATAAGCACGCAAGGTGCCGTTGTCCATGCGAACGGTAATTTCCAGGCCCTGACGGGTCGATGCATTGCGTTCTACGGCCTGACCTGCAATACCGCCAGCCACCGCACCCACAATTGCACCCACAGCACGACCGCTGCCGCCACCCACGTTGCTGCCTGCGATACCGCCGATGATGCCGCCAGCGGCAGTACCTACGCCGTTGGTGTCGCCCTGAATAGTCACGGTGCGTACGCTTTCAACTGTGCCTTGCTCGATAATTTGTGCGCGGCGGGTTTCACCTTCGCGATATACCTGACCCGAACTGCTTTGGGTGGCACAGCCTGCAAGCGCAGAAAGCGCAATCAGGGCCACTGCACCGGTGCTTCTTAAACTGAACTGAATTGACTTGGCCATGATTTGATTTTCCTTTCAAGTTACCAGGGTTGTTGACCAAAAGCGGCAGTAAACCTGGACGCAATTTCTTCCCGGCTGTACTGGTAGGTTTGAGGGCCTTTGACTGCGATTTTCAGAGAACCCATCAAACTGGCCAGTTTGGCCGCATTCACAATGCCCATGCCTTCTGTGAGGCCGTAGAGCAAGCCGCCGCGGTATGCATCGCCACAGCCAGTGGGGTCGGCGATGCGTTCTGCTTTAACGCATGGTATGTCGTGCCGTTGACCCTGTGTAAATACCCAGCTGCCTTCGGCACCGCGGGTCACCACGAGTGCTTCCAGCTTCTCTGCGATCTGCTCCAGGGTTAGCCCGGTGCGCTCACACAGCATCTTGGCTTCATAGTCATTGACAGCCGCGTAGGTCGCAAGTTCCAAAAACCGGTCAAGTTCGGGTTTGCCGAACATGGGCAGCCCCTGGCCTGGGTCGAATACAAATGGAATGCCTGCGGTGGCAAATTGCTCAGCGTGCTGCATCATGCCGTCCCTGCCATCGGGGGCAATGATGCCCAAGGCGATGTCGCCGGCATCGCTCACCTTGTTCAGGTGCGAGTGACTCATGGCGCCTGGGTGGAAGGCGGTAATCTGGTTGTCGTCAAGGTCGGTGGTAATGAAGGCCTGCGCCGTGAACTCTTCGCCAATTTGCTTCAGGCAGTTGGTTTCAATGCCCAAGGTTTGCAGGCGCTGAAAGTAACCTCCGGCATCATGCCCAATGGTGGCCATGGGTACGGGTTTGCCGCCCAGCATATTCAGGCTGTAGGCAATGTTGCCCGCGCAGCCGCCCCAGTCTTTGCGAAGACTGGGAACCAGAAACGCAACGTTCAGAATGTGTACCTGATCCGGCAAAATTTGGTCTTTGAAACGGCCTTCAAACACCATGATGGTGTCGAATGCGATAGAACCGCAGATTAAAACGCGTTTGGTGTTGGTTGGGGAATTCATGGTGAAGCAGTCCAGTATCTAAAAATTGGCTTGGCGGTTATTGTTCGCCTGGGCCTTGGTCAAATAATTCAAGCCTGAAGCCAGTCGCGGCGCTTTCCGGCAGTTGTGTGTTCAAAGTGCTCAAGTTCAAGTATGCCAGTACTTCCACGGTTTTTTCGCCAGCAATCAACGGCGCTTGGCTGGCCGCATTTTCATCGCGAAGTTGGTAATCGCTTGGGCTTAAGGATTTGCTGGCCAATACCAAACCTTGCGGGTCGAGCAATTCCACTTTCAGGTGGGGCCACAGGGCGGGCAAAGGAAGCTGGTTGTGTAAGGTGAGGTCAACCCGCAGATTGTGTTCATCCAGAGCTTGCAGGCCGCTGCCTTCAACTCGCAGAGCCTGGGTGGCCGGGCTTGCAAACAGTCGCTGAATAGTTGGCCCTGCCGTATTAATGTGTTTGGCCATGTCGGGGGTTTGTTGCAGCAGGTCAATACGTTGCCACCACAATGCTTGCAGCCCAAGCGCCAGCAGCAGTGCAACAAAAGCCACCTTCAACACCGGGTTGCCTTGGCTGAAATTCAACAGTGGTTTAGAGGGCGCCGTGTCGGCGAACAACGCTTCCGAACCTGTGCCATCGCCGCCGGTCAAGTTGTGGTCGCTGGTGTAGCCAGTGTCACTATGCTTGGGGCTTAGGTCCAGTTTTTGCCAGGCTTCAGTGTCGGCTGAAGTAAGGTGCTCAATGCCGGAAAATATGGTTTGGCAATGCCCACAGCGTACCTTGCCCTCGTGCATTTGCAGTTGGCCAGAGGTCACTTTGAACAGGATGTTGCAGTTGGGGCAGCGTGTGGCAAGGCTCATGGCGCTAGTTTAACCTTGCCGGTGGGTGCAAGGCGGTCAGTCCGCCGCTTTCTGGCCATGCAGGCATACCCAGCCGTCGCGCTCGGCCCACACCGCAAGGTTGATCCATTGGCGGTAATGTGAAATCACTTCTTCGGCCTGGCGGGCCAACACGCCAGAAAGTACCAGTTGCCCGCCTGCTTCTACATGGTTGCACAGCGATGGGGCTAAAACTTTCAGCGGGTTCGATAAAATATTGGCGACCACCACCGGAAATTGGCGCTTGGCCAATGGAAAGTCGGGCAAACCACAGGGCATTCCGACGCCATTGTTGCCGGCATTGTAGGCGGTGCTGTCGACAGCTTGGGGATCAATATCCACGCCAATGGCTTCAGATGCGCCCAATTTAAGCGCTGCAATGCCCAAAATACCCGAGCCACAACCGTAATCCAGCACACTTTGTCCCTTCAGTGGAAACTCGCTTAGCCAACGAAGGCAAAGGGCAGTGGTAGGGTGTGAGCCGGTGCCAAAGGCCAAGCCGGGATCGAGCACCAGGTTGATTCGATCGTCGATGTTTTGGGGTTCGTGCCAGGAGGGCACAATCCACAAACGGGCTGAAATGGGAATGGGGTCGAACTGGGACTGGGTTAGACGAACCCAGTCTTTCTGAGGCACTTCGGTGTAATCAATTTCAGCTTCACCCAGCAATTCGGCCGGGATTTCACCGAAAATTTGCTCACCTTCAGCTTTGTTGCGAAACAAGGCCACCACATGGTTCAAATTCCACGCCGCTGATTCTGGCTCCATGCCGGGTTCGCCGAACAAGGGTTGCTCGTCTTCGCTGTCGGCATTGGCGTCTTCCAGGCTGACCGCCAAAGCCCCCAACTCCATAAGCAGGTCGGAAACTTCGTCGGCTTGCTCAAAGGGCAGGGTGAGTTTGGCTTGTATCAGCGGTGTGGCCTGTGGGTTCATTTACTTGAAACGTGCTTCCAGTTTGTGCTCAAGGTAGTGAATGCTGGTGCCGCCTTCAACAAAGCGGGCGTCTTCCATCAATTCACGGTGCAAGGCTGTGTTGGTTTTAATACCATCGACTACCAATTCTGCCAGGGCTTGGCGCATGCGGGCCATGGCCTGCTTGCGGTCTTCGCCGTAAGTAATCACTTTGGCGATCATGGAATCGTAGTGCGGCGGCACGTTGTAGCCACTGTAGACATGGGAATCCACGCGCACGCCGGGGCCACCAGGCGCATGCCAGTTCTTGATTGGGCCAGGTGAAGGCACAAACTTGAACGGGTCTTCCGCATTGATTCGACATTCCATGGCATGGCCACGGAATTCAATGTCGCGTTGGCGGAAACGCAGTTTTTGCCCCGCTGCAATGCGAATTTGTTCCTGAACAATGTCGACACCAGTAATCATTTCGGTGACCGGGTGTTCAACTTGCACGCGGGTGTTCATTTCAATGAAGTAAAACTCACCGTTCTCGTACAGAAATTCGAAGGTGCCGGCACCACGGTAGCCAATTTTTCGGCAGGCTTCTGCGCAGCGTTCGCCAATCCGTTCAATCAGGCGGCGTGGAATATTCGGTGCTGGTGCTTCTTCAATCACTTTCTGGTGGCGGCGTTGCATGGAGCAATCGCGTTCGCCCAGCCACACGGCATTCTTGTGTTCGTCGGCCAGAATCTGGATTTCAATGTGGCGGGGGTTTTCAAGGAATTTTTCCATGTAAACCGCCGGGTTATTAAATGCAGAACCGGCTTCAGTTTTGGTCATGGTGACTGCGTTCAACAGCGCGGCCTCGGTGTGCACCACACGCATGCCGCGGCCACCGCCGCCGCCAGCGGCTTTGATAATGACCGGGTAACCCACTTGGCGTGCAATTTTCACGATTTCGCGTGGATCGTCGGGCAATTCACCTTCAGAACCCGGCACGCAAGGCACGCCCGCAGCAATCATGGCCCGCTTGGCCGATACCTTGTCGCCCATCAGCAGAATGGATTCAGCACGGGGGCCTATGAACACAAAACCACTTTTCTCGACACGGTCGGCGAAGCTGGCATTCTCGGACAGAAAGCCGTAGCCCGGGTGGATGGCCTCAGAATCGGTCACTTCTGCGGCGCTAATAATGGCTGGAATGTTCAGGTAGCTTTCTTTGGAACTGGGGGGGCCAATACACACCGACTCATCGGCCAGCTTGACATACTTGGCGTCCACGTCGGCGGTGGAGTAAACCGCCACGGTTTTAATGCCCATTTCCTTGCACGCACGCAGAATGCGCAGGGCTATTTCGCCGCGGTTGGCGATCAATATTTTTCCAAACATGGTGGCTGCTCCTGTTCTATTCAATGACGAATAGAGCTTGACCAAACTCCACGGGTTGACCGTTTTCGACCAGGATGGCCTTGACCACACCAGACTTGTCGCACTCAATTTCGTTGAGCAACTTCATGGCTTCAATAATGCAGATGGTTTGGCCTTCTTTCACCGTGCTGCCAATTTCCACGAAATTGGATGCGCCGGGGCTGGGCGCGCGATAAAACGTGCCAACCATGGGTGAAGTGACTTTGTGGCCGGCATCGGCTGGTGCTGCGGGTGCTTCAGCAGCAACAGCAGGGGCCGCAGCCGCGGCTGGCGCCGCCATGGCTGGCGCTTGCTGCATCATTTGCTGTGGCATGGCCATGGTGTATTGAGGCTGGCTTTTGACGATGCGTACCTTGCCTTCGCCTTCAGTCACTTCCAGTTCGGAAATGTCGGATTCGGCGACCAGGTCGATCAATGTTTTTAGCTTTCTGAGGTCCATTTACTTGCTCCATCTAGGGAGGTTGGTTTTGTATGGCAGTACGCAACCAAGCGCGAGGTGAATTGAGCCTAACTTCGCTTAGTGTGCACTGAAAATCAATTATTTTCCACCTTGGAGGGCTTTGATGAACCTTGCTTCGCGGTTCGCCCAAGTCAGGCGTTGCGTGAGCATACCCGATTTTAACGTTGCAGTGCGTTAGTGATAGTACTCATCTGTATTCTGCCGGCTTCTGTGAGTATTTCATTACCATTTTCGTCCAAAATGACGGTAAATGGTAATCCACCCTGTTGGTTACCCAGTGCTTTTCCAAGCTCTGTACCAGTCATGCCTGCAAGCACGATAGGGTAATTTACAGGTGTTTTTTGCAGAAATTGCTGCACGTTGCTGGGAGAATCAATTGCAATTCCGATCAACTCCACATTTTGGGCTTGAAGCTGTGGATACAGCTCGTCCAGTTCAGGCATTTCTTCCACGCAGGGTGGGCACCATGTGGCCCAAAAGTTAAGAACCACAACCTTGCCTTTCAGTGCACCCAAGTCGAGCGATGCGCCTTGCGGCGTATCAAAGGTGTAGCCACTCAAAGGATAATCAGGGCCATTTTTGGGTTTCAGGCCAAAATACAGACCAATCGCCAAGGCGAGGACTGCGGTCAGAATCGGGATAAGTTTGTTGCTCATGGTGCGTCTATCAAACGGGTCAAGCCCGCAATGTCGGTTTGAAAAAGGGTTCCGTCAGGGGCTTGCCGGTTCAGCAGGCCCCTGCGTTGTACCGGGCTGGCCACACCCAGCTGGAACCAGCGCTGCTTCCAGCGAAAGGCCACAGCCGGAAATGATTTTCCAGCCAACAAGGCATCTTCACAGGCGTCGAAATGGATGTTCTGGTTTAACAGCCAGTAGTCCACTTCTTTTTCATCGTCTGCGAACGCAATGATGTGAACATCGGAATGAGCACTGCCCGTGCCATTGACCGCTGCGCCATACACAATGGGTTCGAACTGCTGTATACCTTGCATGAATTGGAGTGCAACTTCACGCAATTCGTTCAATTCACCGGGTTGGCTGTCGGCTTGAAACAGGGCTTGGTAGGCGCGCAGTTCATCTTGAATGTCTTGATCAGAAGGAAGTCGCTCCCGGGGCACACGCTGTTTTCCAAGCAATGCTTTCACGGCCTGGTTGCGTGCGGTGGCGTAGTCCAAGCCTTCCTCTGCAATCAGTCGGGCTGCGGTCATCGCAATTTCTATGCGAAGTTCGTCTTGCGGGGCGAAGAATTCTTCCATATCGGCAGTGTATCCAAATTCACAGGCACTACAATATGGGCTTGTTCTGAAAGGAAGAAAGAATGCACATCCACATTCTCGGGATTTGTGGCACCTTCATGGGCGGTGTTGCCCAGTTGGCCAAGTCCCTGGGCCACACCGTGACCGGTTGCGACGCCAATGTTTACCCACCCATGAGCACCCAGCTAACCCAGGCGGGGATCGAGTTGACCGAAGGTTTTGGTGTGGAGCAACTGGCAATCAAGCCCGATCTGTGGGTGGTGGGCAATGTGGTCTCGCGCGGTAACCCCCTGATGGAAGCAATTTTGAATCAGGGGCTGGCCTACACCAGTGGCCCCCAGTGGGTGGGCGAACACATTTTGCGTGGCCGCAAGGTGTTGGCTGTGGCGGGTACGCATGGCAAAACCAGTACCAGTTCGATGTTGGCTTGGGTGTTGCAACAGGCAGGTTTAAACCCCGGCTTTTTGATTGGTGGTGTACCTGGCGGTTTTGGCGTATCAGCCACATTGGGGCAGGGCGACTGTTTTGTGATTGAAGCCGACGAATACGACACGGCCTTTTTCGACAAGCGTTCGAAGTTCGTGCATTACCGCCCCGTGGTGGCTGTATTGAACAACCTGGAGTTCGACCACGCCGACATTTTTCCCGACCTTGCGGCCATTGAAACCCAGTTTCACCACCTGGTGCGCACCGTGCCGTCGGAAGGGCGGGTGGTATGCCCAGCCAAAACGGAATCTTTGGAACGGGTACTTAAACGGGGTTGCTGGACTCCTGTGGCGCGTTTTTCCGCCAATGGTGATGAGGCACCCTGGCAAGCCCATGTATTGGGCGCATCCCGATTTGAAGTGTTGATGCATGGTGAGGTAAAAGGCCAGGTGGAATGGGACTGGTCAGGCCTGCACAATGTGAACAATGCCTTGGCGGTGATTGCTGCTGCGCATGCTGTTGGTGTGAAGGTAACGGATGCATGCAAGGCTTTGAGCGAATTCCCGGGTGTAAAGCGCCGCATGGAATTGCGCGGCGAGGCGGCCGGTGTGAGGGTGTACGACGATTTTGCGCATCATCCAACCGCCATTGCCACTACGCTGGAAGGCGCAAAAGCCCGCATGGCGGAAATTGCCTTGGCCAATGGCAAACCCGCAGGCCGCTTGATTGCACTGTTCGAGCCGCGCTCCAACACCATGAAAATGGGTACCCTTGCGCAAGCACTGCCTGCCTCCTTTGATGAGGCTCAGGCCGTGGTGTGCTACACCGCAGGTATTCAATGGAATGTGCGCGATACCTTGGGCAGCGTCGGTGAAAGATTGTTCACCAGCGACAATTTGAATGAAGTGATTGATCATGTGGTTTCCCAGGCACAGCCGGGTGACTGGGTGGTGGCCATGAGCAATGGTTCGTTTGGCGGCATTCACCAAAAACTGATTGATGCTTTGGCTTCACGGGTGAAGGCTTGACTCCCTTTACCCTTCACAGCCCGGGAGGTTTTGCGCGTACCCCGGGTGTAGCCGATCTGGTGGTGTACCTGCACGGGTTTCGTTCGTCGTCCAAATCGGTGAAAGCCCAGAAGATGATTGATGCCTTTGACCAGGCCGGTTTAAGCAGCCATTTGTGGGTGCCCGATTTGCCTGCCTCGCCGGCGCAGGCATTGGCCATGATCGAGCAGCACCTGGATGCCCGTTTACACAGCCAACCCGAATTGTCGATGACCTTCATTGGAAGTTCCTTGGGAGGATATTACGCCACTGTGTTGGGAGAGTTGCATGCTCAGGCTTCGGTGGTGTTGTTGAATCCGGCCATCAAGCCTTATGACGACCTGCAAGATCAAATCGGAAAAAAGAAGGTTTATTTTTCTGATGAAGAAATCGAATTTGTACCCGCCTACCTGGGCGATTTAAAAGCCATGGAGCAAACCAGCCTGACAAACCCGCAACGTTACTTTTTGGTGGCTGCGCGTGACGATGAGGTGCTGAACTGTGACACCATGCTGGCGCGTTACCGCGGTGCACACCAACTTCACCTCCTCGGTTCTGATCACGCTTTGAGCGATTTTGATGATATTTTGCCCTTCGTGAAGCTGGCTGTGGGTTTGCCATGAGTGGTGTTGTCGCGTGGGCCAGGCGTTGCCCGCCAAGCTGGCCTGCCTGGGCCCGAAACTGGGCATGTACCCCCGGTTCGCTCACCCAGCGTTTGGTGCGCCTGAACCATGGGTTTAAAGTAGAGCCTGTTGTGCAAGCCAAGGTGTTGATTAAACGCGGGCCTGGAGCAAGGGGGCAAAGTGTAACGGGGCAAATGATGCGGCAGCGGCTGGTGCGCTTGCACGTGAACAACGCGCCTGTGGTGCTGGCCCAAACTCTGGTTGAAATGGATGGCCCAGTAAATGATTGGCATTTTTGGCGGGGTTTGGGCACCCGCTCATTGGGCACGGTGTTGTTTTCCGACCCAAAAGTAAAACGGGGCAAACTTTATTTCGCACGCTTGCCTTTGCAGCAGCCTTGGGTGCAACGCTTGTTGCCCCCGGCGATGAAAGCCGAGATGAACCGGCTGGGCAGTGGCCGCGTTTGGTATGCGCGTTGCGCGCGCTTTTCGCGCAAACCCGACAGAACGCCGTTGTGGGTCATGGAAGTCTTCCTGCCCCAACTCGAGAACTACATTTAGGACAGTTGATGAATTTGTATTACGAAGAGGCCGGAGCCTTCAAAGTGGGCCGAGTGCTTCAAGAGCAAGGCAACGCCTATCAGGTTGAAACCTTGCATGGCAAACGCACCAAGGTGAAATCCAACAGTGTGATGCTGAAATTTGATGCGCTGGAATGTGCAGAATTCCACACGCAGGTTGAGGCTTTGGCCAAGGAAGTGGACACCGAGTTTTTGTGGGAATGTTCTCCTGAGGGCGAGTTTGATTTCACGGCCATGGCCCAAGAGTACTTCGGTGAAAAACCCACAGTGGTGCAACAGGCTGCCACCCTGGCAGCTTTGCATGCTGCCCCCATTCACTTTCACCGCAAAGGCAAGGGCATGTACCGTGCAGCCCCGCCAGAAATTTTGCAGGCTGCTTTGGCCGGTTTGGAGAAAAAACGCCTGGCGGCTGAACAGCAACAAGCCTGGGCCGATGCCTTGGTTCGCCGTGAACTGCCCGACGGTTTTGCAAAACAGGCAGCCACATTGCTGGTTCGGCCCGACAAAAACAGCGCCGAATACAAAGCCTTGATGCTGGCTTGCACGGAAGCGGGCCGGTCGCCCGATGTGTTGTTGATTGAATGTGGCGCTTTTAAATCTGTGCATGAAATGATGCGTGCACGTTTTGCTGCCGTGTATTTCCCGAAAGGCCCGGAAATTGATTTGCCTGCGCCCGAGGTGCCCGCCGAGTTGGCGGAGTTGCCCGTGGCGAATGTGCGCGCGTTTTCGGTTGATGATATTTCAACCACGGAAATTGACGATGCATTCAGCGTGGTGTGGCTGGATGAAAAACGCGCCCGAATTGGTGTGCACATTGCAGCGCCTGCGCTCTTGATTGAGCGCGGGAGTCCATATGATCGCGTGGCCCGCGAGCGCTTGTCTACCGTGTATGCGCCCGGCGATAAAATCACCATGTTGCCCGACCAGGTGGTTGAGCTGGCCACATTGGCCGAAGGGCGAACAGTGCCATCGGTCAGCATTTATGTGGAAGTGAGTACTGAAACAGGTGAGCTGATCAGCGAGCCTTACAGCGCGATTGAGCAAGTGCCCATGGCAGCGAACTTGCGCCACAATCACCTGGATGCGGCTTTGTCGAAAGAGGTGCTGGAAGACCCCGATCTGAATGAACTGGATACGGTGGGTGAATTTTTCCCTGCCCTGAAAATGTTGTGGAAAAGTTCGTGTGTGTTGCGAATGGAGCGGGAAATTGTTCGTGGGCAGCCCGAGAAGCACACACGGATTGATTTTAATTTCTACGTGAGTGATGACGGCACCGTTGAAATTCAGCCCCGCCGCCGCGATGCGCCACTGGATTTGTTGGTGGCTGAATGGATGATCTATGTGAACCGCGAGTGGGGCGGTATGCTCGACGAGTGCAAAGTCACTGGAATTTACAGGGTACAACCGCCTATGGGACGTGTGCGAATGTCGACCCATGCCGCGCCGCATGTGGGTTTGGGCGTGCCGCAATACGCCTGGAGTACTTCGCCTTTGCGCCGTTATGTTGACCTGGTGAACCAGCAGCAATTGATTTCGCTGCTTCGCCAGGAACCACCGGTGTACACCGCAACCGATGCGGAATTGCTGTCAGCCGTGAACAGTTTTGATGTGACTTACAAAGCCTATGCCGAATTCCAGCAAAGTATGGAACGCTACTGGTGCTTGCGCTGGATTCAGCAAAAGGGCCGCAAACAGTTTGACGGCGTGGTGGTGAAGGACGAACTGGTGCGCCTGGACGACATTCCCCTGTTTGTTCGCTTGGTGGGCGTTACTTCGCCAGGCCGTGGGGTGCAGGTAGAGGTTGAGTTGGATCAGGTGGATGAACTGACCCTTACAGTTTCTTGCAAGTTGATTGCCTTGAAAAAAGGCACAGCAACGCGCTTGCTGGATGACGACGAGGAAGAGGAGGTTGAACTTCCCGAGGCGCCGGTGGCGGTGCTTGAAGCGGGTGAGTCGGAGGGGCTCAATCCTCCAGACGATTCCGCAGGAGGTTCTGCAGCTTGACTTCGCTGCGCGCACCACTGGGCGGGATCGACTTGAAAAAGGCACTGGTGTTGTCGGTGCTTCTTCACGCCTTGTTGTTGCTGGTGCATTTCTCAAAACCGAAAGTAGACACCGCTTTTAGTCGTCCGCTGGAAGTGATTCTGGTGAATGCGCAATCGCAAAAAACGCCCACCGATGCCAAAGTACTTGCACAAGTTGCACTGGATGGTGGCGGGCAAGCAGACAAGGGCCGGGCGACCACTTTGCCCGGACAAGCGGATGACAAGGTCAACCAGCGCGAACTGATCGCCAGCCAGGAACGGCTGAAGGAGCTGGAGGCCTTGCAGCGCAATTTGGCGGGTGCGGAGTTGCGCACCACACCGCAAAACGAAGTGCTGGACACGCGCCCCGGCAATGATCCGAAAAGCCAGCGTGCGCTTGAAATCAAGCGGTTGCAGGCTCAAATTGCCGACAACATCAAAAGCTACAACGAACGTCCACGCAAGCATTTTTTCTCGCCACGTACCTCGCCCTATGCTTTTGCAATTTACGAGGAGGCGTGGCGCGCCAAGGTAGAACAGGTGGGCAATGCGAATTACCCCGATGAACTGAAAGGCCGTATTTACGGCAAGTTAAGGCTGACTGCCTATGTGCGTGCTGATGGCACGCTGGAAGATGTGGAAGTCGACCGTTCTTCGGGATCGGCCGTGTTGGATCGCGCTGCATTAAGAATTTTGAGAATGTCTACGCCGTTCCCACCTTTTCCCTCAGAGATGCGGCAGAAGGCCGATATTTTGGCGATTACACGCACCTGGGTGTTCAGCCGTGACACCATCAGTACCGAGTATTAAGTTCAGGGAGATTCGTTGTTGAATGCATTGATTCGTCAAGCAGATCGGTATGTGGTGATCGGGAATCCGATTGCACACAGCATGTCGCCGTTCATTCATTCCGACTTTGCGGCGCAGCTTGGCTTGCCTTTGCAATATGAACGAGTGCTTGCCCCACTGAATGGTTTTGCACAAACTGTAGCAGCGCTGCAGGCTGCGGGTGTGAAGGGCGCCAATGTGACCGTGCCATTCAAGCTGGATGCCTTTGCATTGGCTGGCAAGCCTCCCAATTCGCTGACACCCGCCGCAGAATTCGCGCAGGCGGCCAACACCTTGAAATTCAACGTCGATGGCACTGTGCTGGCCGACAACACCGATGGTGGGGGCTTGTGCCGCGACTTGAACCGCCAGTTAAATACGCTGGGTTTGCGACTGGAGCAATGCCAGATATTGATGATCGGTGCAGGTGGCGCAGCCAGCGGTTGTGTGGCGGCTTTTCAGCAGGCGGGTGTTCAGCACCTTACTGTACTTAACCGAACTGTGGACAAAGCGCGCCAGCTGGCGCAGCGTGCGGAAGCGATTGATCTTCCCGCAGCCGGTGGCGGGCTGGATACACCGCCTTCTCATTTTGATGTGCCCGGCGCACCGGTGGTGATTGTGAATGCGTCGTCAAGCAGTCTAAAAGGGGATGTACCTGCACTTCACCCTGATTGGTACGCGCGCGCTGTATTGGTCTACGACATGATGTATGCCGCCGAACCCACAGCATTTATTCGGTCTGTCAGTAAGCTGGAGTTACCGTGCAGCGACGGCCTGGGCATGTTGGTTTTTCAAGCCCAGCTCGCCTTTGAAGTATGGACCGGGCAGTCGCCCAATGCCCTTGAAACTTTAACCAAAGTTCGGCAAGCCTTGCTTGCCAAAGCAAAACAACAATGACCATGGCTCGCAGAAAATCTTCTCCTGGTGGCAGCAAGCGCAAATTCAGCCTGAATCCATTGGTGTGGTTGTGGCGAATTTTCTTTTGGGGATTCTGCGCCATCGTGTTGTTACAGCTTTGGTATTTGGCGCAAATTGCGGTGTGGACTCATGTGAACCCCAGCAGCACCAGTTTCATGCAAACCCGTTTGGCTGAAATTCGCAAGACCGAACCGGGTTTTCAGTTGAAACATGAATGGGTGCCTTACGACAAAATTTCCTTGAACTTAAAGCGTGCCGTAATCGCAGCTGAAGACAGCGGTTTCATGACTCACAAGGGCGTGGAAATGGAAGCCATTCAATTGGCCATTAAACGCAATGAAAGACGAGGAAGGGTGACACACGGTGGCTCTACCATCACCCAGCAGTTGGCCAAAAACCTGTTCTTGACCAGCAAGCGGAGCTACATTCGCAAAGGTCAGGAGTTGGTCATCGCTTTGATGATTGAAGCGCTTTGGGACAAACGCCGTATTCTGGAGGTGTACCTGAATGTGGTGGAATGGGGCAACGGCGTATACGGTGCGCAGGCCGGCGCAAAACACCACTACGGCGTCAGTGCTGCACAACTGAGCAGCTATCAGGCTGCGCGCATGGCAGGCATGTTGCCTGCGCCACGCTATTTTGACAAACGCAGAAATTCGCCTTTCCTGGCCCGGAAAACCGGCACCCTGCAAAAGCGGATGTATCAGGTTACCGTGCCCAAATAAAAGCGGGTCACTGACGGTTTACACCTCAGCCCAGCAGGGTTTCCCAAAGTTTCCGAATCGGCTTTCTCATCACCATCAACGCGGGGTCGCTGGTGCGTGATTTGTCATGTCCTGCCAGCCGCAAGGCATGTTGCTTGGCCCGCAGTTGTCGGTAGGCATCGGCCACATAATTGGCAAGCTCAGCCGGCACCAGTCCCAGTTCCCCAGCTTTTTTCAACAAGGCAATATTGCCTTTGTTTTTTGTCAGGTCAGGGTGCTTGTTAGCGTAGCCCAGCACCAAGGCCTGCACCATGAATTCCACATCCACCATGCCGCCCAAATCGTGTTTTACATCAAACAGCTCTGTGTGGTTGGGGTGTCCATCCAGCATTTTCTGGCGCATGGTGATCACTTCTTTCTTCACGTCATTCCAGTCGCGGGGCAGTTGCAAAATTTCTTCCCGCAGCGTCTCAAATTTTTTACCAATCTCTACATCGCCCACACAAAAGCGCGCACGGGTTAGTGCCTGGTGTTCCCAAAACCAGGCGCCCACACCGCCTTCGCGGCGTTGATAGTCTTCAAACGATGCCACGCTGCTTACCAGCAAGCCAGCTTCGCCGTTGGGTCGCAGTCGAAAATCAGTTTCAAACAAAGTGCCTGCTGCGGTTTGTGTAGTCAGCCAGCGGTTCATGCGCTTGGCCAGTTGGGCATACAAATCTGGGGCGCGGTCATCCTCGTCTTCAAACAAAAAAATCAAGTCCAGGTCGGAGGAGTAACCCAACTCTTTGCCGCCGTGTTTGCCATAGGCCACCACCGCAAACCGAGGTTGTGCGCGGTGCCGTTTCGGCAACTGGTCCCATGCGCGTTCCAGAATAATTTCGAGTGTGCAATCGGCCAGTTCAGACAACAGGTCCGAGACATGCTCCACTGTCAACAGGTTTTCAAGGTCTTGTGTCAGTACCCGGAATAGTTGCGCATGGTGCTGTTCCCGAATCAGGTCCATTTGACGTTCAAGGTCGGGCTGACCGTCGGGCAATTTGGCTTGGTCGAGCAGTTCACGCAATTGCTGTTTCCATTGAGCAAAATCGGGTGGCGTCAGCAGGGTTCTGCTGTCTAGCAACTCATCGAGCAGCAGTGGGTGTTTGATCAGGAAGTTGGCGGCCCACGGGCTGGCCGCAAGCATTCTGCTGACTCGCATGCGGGCTATTGGGTATTCGTCCAGCAAGCTGAGGTAAGCCCCACGGCGCGATACGGTTTCAATCAGGTCGCAGCAGTAACGCCAGCAGGAGTCTGGTGCCGAAGATGCGCCGGCTGCGGCCAGCAAAGTGGGCATCAAACGGTCAACCCGTTCCCGGTGCGCGCTTGGCAAAGCCTGATAACGACTCGATTCAATCAGGTGTTGATAACGATCTTGCGCAGCTTGAGGGTGTGTGAACCCTTGGGTGAGCGTGTCTGCCCATGGCAGTTCAAGGCTGGGGGTTTCTTCGTCTTCCTGTTTGTCGCCAAACACGACATCAAAGTGGCTCGCCACGTAATCCATGTGGCGGTTCAAAGCCTTCATAAAATTGCCTGGGTCTTGAAATCCCATGGATCGCGCAATGCGCAGCACCTCAGTCGGGCTGGCTGGCAAGCGGTGGGTTTGCGCGTCGTCCACATACTGCAGGCGGTGTTCAAGGTTTCGCAGAAAACGGTAGGCTGCCACCATTCTGTCGTGGTCGTCTTTGGTAATCAGCCCCAACTCCACGCACACTTCCAACACATCAACCGTGCGTCGCAATTGCAGCTTGGGTTCGCGTCCGCCGCGAATCAACTGAAAAGCCTGTGCCGTAAATTCAATTTCGCGAATACCGCCTCGCCCCAGTTTGACATGCACCGAGCCCGGGTGTTGGCTTTCTCGTTTGTTCACTTCATTGCGAATTTGCACATGCAAGGCCCGCAAAGCGCGAATGGATCCAAAGTCCAGGTATTTACGAAACACAAAAGGCCGAACAATGTTGTTCAGGTTGTCCAGGCTTTGCTGAAAAGCCGCGTCTTGCGCCGGGTCTACCGCCCAGTTCACCACACGGGCCTTGATCCAGGCATAGCGCTCCCATTCGCGGCCTTGCACCACGAAGTACTCCTCCAGCATGTCCAGGCTTACCACCAGTGGGCCTGAGTCGCCATTCGGGCGAAGGCGCATGTCGACCCGAAACACAAAACCTTCGTCGGTTACTTCCGAAATAATCTTGATGACACGTTTGCCCACCTGCGTGAAAAATTCTGCATGGGATTGGGTTTTACCCGTGGGGCCGCCCAGTGTTTCCCCATCCTGGTTGTACAAAAAAATCAGGTCGATGTCGCTGGAGGCATTCAATTCAAGACCGCCCAGCTTGCCCATGCCCACCACCATCATGCAATCGCCATCGGCCGGTTCACCAAAACGCTCAGCCTGCATTTTGTGGCTGAATTTCAGCGCAATTTGTACAGCGGCGTCGGCCAGAAAGGACAAGGCCTCTGTCACTTCGAACAAGTCAACCTTGCCCTGCAGGTCGCGGCGCATGATTTCAATCATGCTTCGTTGTCGTACCAGGCGAAGTTCTGCCATCAGGGCTTTTTCGTCGCTTAACTCCCGCGCTTTCTCCAGCCAGGTTTCAATGCAGTTCAAAAGGTGGTCTTCATCGTGCTCGGTGCTGTCCCATTGAGGGAAACGGTTGAGCCAGCGTTTGGCATATTCGGAGTGGGTGGGCCAAACCTGATGATAGAAATCCAGTGGGTCGTTCATGCGTGTCGTAATAAAGGGAAGCTTGGTTCTACAATAGCGTACTACAGGTGTTGACGATTATTCGGGCGGTATTTCTTGCAGGAAGGAACAAACCAGGCACTGGTGCAACAAGTCAAGGGCATCCCCTCGCTTCGGCGTGCAGGGGCGGTGCTGTTTTGGGTGTTGATTGCTGTGTATACCCCACTGTGTATGGCGCTGTTGGCCATCAAGTGGTTGGTGCTGCCTGAAATTGACCGCTACCGTCCCGAAATTCAGCAGTACTTGCAAACCCAAACTGGTACTGCGATCGAAATTGGTCAGATTCAAGCCAGCTGGCGCGGTTTTGGGCCTTTGCTCGAGGTGCAAAACGTTCGACTGCCGCAAGCCAACGGCGAACCAGGTTTCACCGCCGATCAGCTTAAATTAACCTGGTCTTTGCCCAGCATTCTCGCGTTTAACCCCCGTTTGAAGAATCTGGAAGTGCAATCACCGGCGCTCAGTGTAGTGCGCAATTCGCAAGGTGTAATCGAAGTTGCCGGCATACCTTTGGTGGACGATGGCAGCCAGGGCAACCCCGGGCTGGACTGGTTGTTGGCGCAGCAACGTGTGTTGCTAAAAAATGGTGTCTTGAATTGGCAAGATGCCATGGGGCAATTTCCCAGTGCCCAGGCCATCGAAACCGAACTTTTACTGGAAAACGGATTAAGCCGCCACCAGGCGGGTCTTACCTTCAAGTTGCCAGTGCTGGCACAAACACCAGTGAATGCCCGTTTGAACTTTAAAACGCCTTTGTTGGAGCGCCAGTTGGGTGATGTGTCCAAATGGAAAGGCAGTTTTTATCTCAGTGCCTTGGTGGATCAAACTGCACCACTTGAGTCGGTGTTTAAAACCTTCGGTCTGGATGTGGATTTAACCCAACCACAGGGAAAACTCTGGATCGATTTTGAAGACGGTTTTGTGCAGCGTTCATTGCTGGATGCGCGAATCGGGAAATTGCGTTTTTCCAACCCCGAGGTTGATGCTCCACCTTTTGACATGACCAACACCAGCGCATTGGTGGAGGTGCAAGGTCAGCATGCGTTGTTTGAGCCGAATGCCATTTCGATTCGTCAATTGAAAGGCCAGATTGCCGGGCAAAAACAGTTTGGGCCAACCGATTTGTCCCTGAAAAAAGAAGAAGGTGCAGGCGGAGTGGATTGGGGGGTTCAAATCCAGCAACTGGACGCAGCCCAGGCCCAGGCGGTGGTGCTCGAGTTGGGCCCGCACCTGGGGCAGCTTCAACGGCTGGAGCCTTTGAAGTCTTTCGAAGTGGCCGGGCGAATTAACCGTGTTGCACTGGATTGGCGTACCACGGGTAAGAAGCCACACGAGGAGTCAGTCTCGTTCAAGTCCGATGTTGATTTCAGCAAGCTCACCGTTTTGTATCGCGACCCTTCACCAAAATCGAATGGGCGAATCACCGGTTTCAAGAATCTCAGTGGCACCTTCAAAGGCAGTGATTCCAAAGGCGAATGGAGCTTGGTCGGCAATAATTCTGAAATTTCATTGCCCGAAATATTTGCAGCGGAGACCCTGGCGTTCGATTCGATTGAAGGCAGTGGTGCTTGGCGGGATGTATTCACGGCCAATCAGCCAGCAGAATTTTCCGTGGAGCAACTGAAGGTCGCCAATGCTGATTTACAGGCCCAAGTGGCTGGTGCTTACCAGTTTCGCCGGGAGGAATCGGATGTCATCGATATCAAGGGCACTTTGCCCATGGCCAACCTTGGGCGTGTGGCCAACTATCTGCCATTGGTGGTTGGGGCCAGCGCCCGTGAGTGGCTAACCGAGAATCTAAAAGCGGGAATGGCAAAAAATGGCCAGTTTGAACTGTCTGGCCGCTTGAGCGACTTTCCCTTTGCCGACCCCAAACACCCCGGTGTGTTTAGAATCGACGTGCCGATTGAGAACGGTGAGCTGACTTATGCCCCTGGCTGGCCTGGCATTCAGAAGGTGAACGGCAAGGTATTGTTTATTGGCAAACGCATGTCAATTGAGGCAGATCAAGCTGAAACCGCTGGTGTGGCTTTGAAAGATGTGCAGGCCAGCATTGATAACCTGGATGCTTGGGAACCCTTGCTGGAAATCAAGGGGCAAGGCCAGGGTGAGTTGGGCAAAATGGTGGCC
Source organism: Limnobacter sp. UBA3528 (assembly GCF_002377005.1). Taxonomy (NCBI): domain Bacteria; kingdom Pseudomonadati; phylum Pseudomonadota; class Betaproteobacteria; order Burkholderiales; family Burkholderiaceae; genus Limnobacter; species Limnobacter sp. UBA3528. The sequence continues at coordinate 45,328 of NZ_DFOZ01000008.1, forward strand.
TTTGTGAATCAAAGCCCGGTTCGGGAAATTTTGAATGAGGCGCTGATCAATGCTCAGGTGGAAGGCAACGCCAACCTGGATTTACGCCTGACCATTCCAATTGCCGACCCTGAAAAAACCCAGGTCAAGGGCGATTTGAAATTGAAAGGCAATGCCATTCGAGTGGTGCGGGGCATGCCGATGGTCAGCAATGTGGATGGAGTGATCCAGTTCTCCAACAAAGGTTTGTTTATCGACCAGCTTTTGGGTCAGGCTTTGGGTGGACCTGTGGTGGTCAAAGGCACCACCGATGCCAACGGGCGTATGGAAATTCGTGCCAACGGTACTGCGCGCGCCAAGGGGCTTGCCCAGTATTTGAACCCTCTGAGCGAACCTTACCTCGGAGGTAGCACACCTTATTCAGTGCTTGTATCCACTCGCGAGAATGGTGTGACGGTGGATGTCAACAGCCAATTGCAGGGTTTGGAAGTCAAGTTACCTGCACCTTTTACAAAGAAAACGGATGCCCGTTTGCCATTCAGGCTGAATCAAACTGCCAGCGCGCAAGGCGAACGTTGGCAAGTCGATTTGGGCCCGGATGCAAAACCGCTGGCACAACTCCGTGCAATTGTTCTTGAAGAAGCCGGGCAGGCGGGTATTGATTCCATACAGTTTGCAATCGGCGCGCCTCTGGCAGCGCCCACTGCTGGAATACAAGGTGATATTCGGGTGCCGGCAATTGATTTGGACACCTGGCGCACCATTTTTAACGATGTCACCTCGGCTTCGGGTAACACAGGATTGATGGGCGAATTGATGGGCGACCCTACCGCGGCCACCAATGTAAAATTAAAGGTGGGTATTCGCACCGAGCGCCTGAATGTGGGGAGCAAATCATTTGAAGGTGTATCCGTGGCCGCCCGCACGGTAGAGAAAAGATGGCAGTTCGATGTGAAAGCCAAGGGGGTTGATGGTTATCTCTCCTGGATCTCCGACAAACAAAGGCCAGACGGTGCAGTGTTGGCGCGTTTCAAAACCTTGGCCATTCCCAAAACGCTCGATAGCAACATACGCGATTTGGTTGAAGAACCAGCCTCCAGCATTCCGGCTTTGGACGTGCAGGTGGACAACTTCACCTTGAATGATTTGGTTTTGGGCAACCTGAAATTAATTGCTGTTAACCAAACCCGTGAGGAGCAGGCGCGCGCCGCACTGGGTCAACGCCCGAAAGAGTGGAAGCTGGAAGAACTGCGCATTGAAAACCCCGAATCGATTACCAGGGCCAAGGGGGTTTGGCAGTACGGTGAAAACCTGAAAAATCAGCGCACCGACATTGAAGTCGACCAAACCGTGAAAAATGCGGGAGGCTTGTTAACCCGACTTGGCATGGCCGGGGTGTTTCAAGGTGGCGAGGGTACGCTGGTTGGGCGGTTGCGCTGGAATGATGCCCCCACGAACATTGACTATGGCAGCTTGAGCGGGCAATTCAAGTTGAAAAGCAGCAAAGGGCAGTTTTTGAAGGCAGACCCTGGTGTTGCCAAATTGCTGGGTGTGCTTTCTTTGCAAAGCATTCCACGTCGTTTCACGCTCGATTTCAAAGACGTATTTTCTGAGGGTTTCGCCTACGACACCATGGAGGCTGATGTGGCCATGAAGGAGGGCATTGCCAGCACCCAGAACTTCAAAATGACCGGGCCCAGCGCCACCGTGTTGATGGACGGAAAACTGGACCTGGAAAGCGAAACACAAAACCTGAATGTGGTGGTGTTGCCCGATTTGAATCCCACGGGCGGATCGCTGATTTACTCGGTGATTGCAGCCAACCCGGCTGTAGGAATCGCATCGCTGATTGCTGACTTTGTCCTGAAAGATCCGCTGTCGAAAATCTTCTCGTTTCAGTACAAAGTGAGCGGCCCTTGGGCGGCCCCGGTGATTGAGCGTGTGCGCAAGGGCGATGCAGTTACCCCGCCCACCAATGATCCCAACACAAGGAATTAGCATGAGCAAATCCATGACCGTGGCAAGCTTGCAAATGATTGCAACCCCCGACCTTGAACGGAACCTGGATATTGCGCAACGCTTAATTGGGCAGGCCGCCAGGCAAGGTGCGCGCATGGTACTGTTGCCAGAATATTTTTGCCTGATGGGACACAAAGACACCGACAAACTGGCGATTGTCGAGCCTTTCGGCAATGGTCCTATTCAACAATTTCTGGCCGACCAGGCGGTGGTGCGCAACCTGCACATCGTGGCAGGCACCCTGCCAATTGCCAGCGACGTCGACGGCCGTGTGTACAACACAGCCTTGGTATTCAATCCCCAAGGTGAATGCACGGCCCGCTACGACAAAATTCACTTGTTTTGTTTCACCAAGGGGCAGGAAAGTTACGATGAAGCACGGGTTTTACTTCCCGGAAAAACACCGGTAGTGGCTGATGTAGACGGCTTCAAAATCGGCTTGTCCGTGTGCTACGACCTGCGTTTCCCTGAACTTTACCGTGCCATGGGGCCGGTGGATTTAATTGTGATGCCCGCTGCCTTCACCTACACCACTGGGCGCGCCCACTGGGAGGTGTTGATGCGTGCCCGTGCCATTGAAAACCAGTGTTACGTGCTGGCTTGCGGCCAAGGTGGTGTGCATGAGAATGGGCGCCGCACCTGGGGCCATTCCATGGTGGTGAACCCGTGGGGTGAGGTTGAGAATGTGCTGGAAGAAGGCGAAGGGGTCGTGCTGGGTCAGCTTGACCCTGCTAAGATAGTTGATGTGCGAAACAGCTTGCCCGCACTTACGCACCGCGTGCTTTAAAGGATTCAACATGAAAGTAGTAGACCCCGCCATTTCAAACCTGGCCATTGCCCAAAGCCTGTTGTGGACCCCCTACGGTATCGACGAAGGTCACATTCAAAAGGCCTTTGGTGAAATTTTTTCCCACAAAGTTGATTTTGCTGACTTGTACTTTCAGTACGGTTGCATAGAAGGCTGGTCACTCGATGAAGGCATTGTGAAATCGGGCAGCTACAACATTGAACAAGGTGTGGGTGTACGCGCGGTCAGCGGTGACAAAACAGCATTTGCTTATTCCGATGACATCGCCTTCAAACCCATTCTGGCGGCTGCCAAATCGGTGCGCGAAATCGCAAGCCTGGGAAAAACAGCAAATCGCAACCTGAAAACAGGCAAGGGCTTCGCGGGTGCGGAAAGCCGTGCACTTTACAGCCCCTTGAACCCGATTCCAACGCTGACATCGACTGAGAAAGTTGATTTGCTCAAGCGCCTTGAGCAATTTGCCCGCAAGCGCGACAAACGCGTGAAGCAAGTGATGGCGAACATCGTGGGTGCTTATGACGTGGTGCTGGTTGCGCGCAGCGACGGTGTTCTGGCTGCCGATGTGCGCCCCTTGGTGCGCGTGAATGTCAGCGTGGTGGTTGAACAAAAAGGCCGCCGTGAAACCGGTTCATCGGGCGCTGGTGGCCGGTATGACTTTGGTCATTTCAACGATGCTTTCCTGATGCACCATGCTCACACAGCGGTGGATCAGGCCCTGATCAATCTGGAAGCCCGCCCTGCGCCTGCCGGTTTGCAGACCGTGGTACTGGGTTCTGGTTGGCCCGGAATCTTGCTGCATGAAGCAATTGGCCATGGCCTGGAAGGCGACTTCAACCGCAAGGGCAGCAGCGCATTTTCAGGCATGATCGGCCAACGCGTAGCAGCCAAGGGTGTCACCATCGTGGACGACGGTACTTTGGCAAGCCGCCGGGGTTCTTTGAACATCGACGATGAAGGCAACAAAACCCAGTGCACCACCTTGATTGAAGACGGTATTTTGAAAGGCTACATTCAAGACATTACGAATGCACGGCTGATGAAAATGCCGGTGACTGGCAACGGTCGCCGAGAGAGTTTTGCCCACTTGCCCATGCCCCGCATGACCAACACCTACATGTTAAACGGCGACAAAACCCCCGAGGAAATTATCGCCAGTGTGAAAGACGGTGTGTATGCAGTTAACTTTGGTGGTGGCCAAGTGGACATTACCAGCGGCAAGTTTGTGTTTTCAGCGTCGCTGGCCTACAAAATTGAAAATGGCAAAATCACTTACCCACTCAAGGGCGCTACCTTGATTGGCAACGGTCCGGAGTCGCTCACCAAAATTTCAATGGTGGGCAATGACATGGCGCTTGACGACGGCGTAGGCACCTGTGGCAAAGAAGGCCAGAGTGTACCCGTGGGTGTAGGCCAGCCTACCCTTCGAATTGATGGCCTGGTCATGGGTGGTACGCAGTAACGGGTCAGTGAGGGGTCGCCAAGCGGTATAAGGCATCAAATTTCCTGATATTTCAGTGGGATGCCAACCACAGCCGCTCGCGACTTGTTAGAATTTCGCTCAGCGCGCTTGCACAGCGGCCATGAATTGATTACATTTAAAAGATGAACACGAATTTCGCGCACTCTTTTTATGCTTTTTTTGGCTTCTTTGCCTGGTTTGGGCAAGCGGCGGAAGAGGGTTGTGCGTAAAAACACATAGTTCGAACAGATCCCAAAACCGCCAGGCCTGAACCTCCTGGCGGTTTTTTTTTGAACCGACACTTTGAACAAAAAGCGCGCCAGCATTCAGGAGAATTGGCATGAACACGGTAACAGACGACTTGAGAATCAAAGAAATTAAAGAACTGATCACCCCTGCGGCGCTAATCGCAGACGTGCCCATTACCCCCGCAATTGCTGACACAGTCGCAGGTTGCCGTACCGCTTTGCACAAAATTCTGCACGGTGGCGACGACCGTTTGATCGTGGTGATGGGGCCTTGCTCCATTCATGACGTAAAAGCTGCCATGGAGTACGCCAACAAGCTGAAGGTGTACCGCGAAAAATACGCGGAAGACCTGGAAATTGTGATGCGTGTTTATTTTGAGAAGCCCCGCACCACCGTGGGTTGGAAGGGTTTGATCAATGACCCCAATCTGGACGGCAGTTTCGAGATTAACAAAGGCCTGCGCATGGCGCGTGAAGTGCTACTGAACATCAATGGCCTTGGTTTGCCCGCTGGCACTGAATTTCTCGACATGATCACCCCCCAATATATTGCTGATTTGGTCAGCTGGGGTGCTATTGGTGCGCGCACCACTGAAAGCCAGATTCACCGTGAGCTGTCATCGGGCCTCAGCTGCCCGGTCGGTTTCAAGAATGGCACCGACGGCAACGTAAAAATCGCAGTGGATGCCATCAAAGCGGCGCAACACCCGCACCACTTTTTAAGTGTGACCAAGGAAGGGCGTAGCGCCATTGTGAGCACCTCGGGCAACGAAGACTGCCACATTATTTTGCGTGGCGGGAAAGGCCCGAACTACGATGCAGCGTCTGTTGAGGCGGCTGCGGCTGACATTGGCAAGGCGGGTCTCGCCGCCCGAATCATGATTGATGCAAGCCATGGCAACAGCAGCAAGGTGCCGAAGAACCAGGTAGGCGTGTGCGAAAACATTGCTGAACAACTGGCTGCCGGTGACGCTCGTATTATGGGCGTGATGGTTGAAAGCCATTTGGTGGAAGGTCGCCAGGACCTTGAACCCGGCAAGCCTTTGACTTACGGCCAAAGCATCACCGATGGTTGCGTGGGCTGGGACGACAGCCTGCAAGTACTGGAAACCTTGGCACAAGGTGTGCGCAAACGCAGGTTGGCTCAGGTTGTCTGATATCCGGTTTTAATCGCCGCCAACTGTTGCTGTAGTTCAGAAAATCCCGCCGGGTTCAAACCCCCGAGCGGGATTTTTGTTGTGCAGAACGGATTGGGTTTTGTTGATAAATCGAACTTATTTTTTGGTTGGTTAACAGACTTATCCTTTTCACGACTTTGAGGACTATTCAAGATGTATTCAAGTTCTGCAAACCCTGGGGCTTCCGCAAGTCAGCTCAATGCAAACAGTGCTGGCCTCAATTCACTCGAATTAATCAGTCATGCCCAAGCCATCTACGGGAACATGCGAGACAAAGCGGTTGAATCCCGACAACTTTCTGGAATCGCAAGCGCGGTGGGCGATATTGGAAAGTCGATGATGCAAAGCGTTAAAACGGCCCAGAGCAGTGGTGCCAAAGTCATTGTTTGTGAGGAAGGCGGCCGCGTTGAATTGGATGTGAAAAAAGTCATCAAGATGCTCAAGGAAAGCACCAATTTCCTGCACAACTTTTCGAAGCAACTGAACTTTCACGCAAAGGCTTACGAAAGCCAATTGAAGTCTCATGACCATTTGATGAGCGGATTTTTAAGCTGGTTGCCTTTGCATGCGCGCGTTGGGACTTGCGAGAAACAGGCCAATGGCTGGATGAGGCAGCAAAAGAATTACCTTCAATCCAATATGGCGAAAATTGAAGATGCCGAGATGGATGTGGTGGGACTTCAACAAATGCTGGGTATCGAAACAAGTCAATTGCCATTGAAACCATCGGTGGAACAACTGGTTCAAAATCTGGATTCCAGGTTGGGGGTTTAACCATGTACAACGCAAGCGCGACCCTTCATGCCCAGTTGCAGCACAGTACCGCGGTGCTGGATGGTTTTATCTCTGATGTTCAAACTTTGAAGAAAGAATCCAGTGCATTGACCAAATCGGTCGACTCGCTGGCAAAAGATTATTTGAAGCAATGCCGACGTTTTGCCACGCCAGCAAGTGTGGCCAATCCGGTGATTCAAAACCTTGAAAACTTGCAGGCATGCAGCAGCCTTGTTTACGATCAGGCTGATAACTTGAAAGGCTGTCTGGATGCTGTGGTGAAAAACAGTTACAAACCCGATTTGAAGCGGGCTGATCAGGGGAAATCTACAAAAATACTGGTTCAAGCCGAACAAGAGGCCGCCACATTTGAAACCCACATTCGTTTGGCAGAGAGTTTGGTGGCCACTGTCTTGCCCAGGCGCGATGCACCAGCCTGCCACAATGCACTGCCCCGTGATTATCAACAGTTGGGTGACCTGAATTCAGCATATCTTGCTGTTCAGGGCTCCATCCCCACCGGAATTCAAACACCACTGCTGGGGCAGTTGCGGGTAGGCACGTTGACGGCTGCAGCCATGCATCTGCGGGATCAAATCGAGTCGCCCAGCGTGCGTCATCGTGTTCAGCCCTTGCCCCTCAGCCAGTAGGCAACGCCGGGTTTTATAATTTCAATCAAGCAGGCGGCTTAGGCCCGGTTAAGCTCGCCTCACCCATTACAATCAAAGTCATGTAGCAACTGTTTTACCCTGCAGGCACCCCATGACTAGCAAAGCAAAAAAAGACCAAAATTCCCAATACCTTGGCAACATCATTCGCATCAAGGGTGCCCGCCAGCACAATCTGAAAAACGTTGACATCGACATCAAAACCGGTGAAATCACAGTGTTCACGGGTGTGTCCGGCAGTGGTAAAAGTTCATTGGTGTTCGATACCCTGTATGCCGAAGGGCAACGCCGCTACGTTGAAACCTTTTCGCCCTATGCACGCCAGTTTCTGGACCGCATGGACAAACCCGATGTAGACAGCATCGAGGGCGTGTTGCCAGCCATTGCCATTGACCAGGCCAACCCCGTGCGCACCTCCCGAAGCACAGTGGGTACGATGACTGAAATCAACGATCACCTGAAGTTGATTTATGCCCGCGCCGCCCACCTTCATTGCCGTCAGTGTGGCCAGTGGGTGCGGGAGGACACAGTAGCCACCATCAAGCAATCCATACTGGACAAAGCCGCCGCACAAAACGATCCACGCATCGTGATTACCTTCCCGGTGCGCGTGCCCGCCAAGTTCACCACCCAGGAAATTGAAGATTTTCTGAGCGCGCAGGGCTACACCCGCATTCACCGGGAAACACCGATTAAGAAAGGCCGCAGCGTAGTGGAAAAACTGCTGGATGTGGTTCAAGACCGTTTCCGTGTGGCAGGTGTTGAGGAAAGCCGTTTCAGCGACGCTGTGGCCAGCGCCCTGCATCGCGGCAAAGGCAAAGTGAATGTGTTTGCACTGCCCGAAGACGGAGGTGAGGAGCAGGCGCCTTGGCGTTATTCCGAAGGCCTGCACTGCGCCACTTGCGATCTGGATTACTCCAGCCCGCTGCCCAGCCACTTCAGTTTCAACTCACCCTTGGGTGCATGCGACACCTGCCGTGGTTTTGGGCGGGTGATTGGAATTGATTATGGCCTGGTGATTCCTGATGAAAACAAATCGCTGGAAGAGGGCGCGGTAAAACCCTGGACTACAGAGAGCTTTAAAAGCTGCCAGAAAGACCTGGTGAAATTCGCCAAAAAGCGAGGCATTGCCACGGACATTGCCTACAAACATTTGCCCGAAGAACACAAGTTGTGGGTGATCGAAGGCGATGCGAATTTTGACGGCAATTGGGATGGCCATTTGTTCTACGGCGTCGCCCGTTATTTTGAATGGCTCGAAAGCCGGACCTACAAAATGCACGTGCGCGTCATGTTGTCCAAATACCGCAGTTACACGCCGTGTGGCGATTGCAATGGCGCACGCTTAAAGCCCGATTCACTGCTGTGGAAATTGCCCAGTGAATCGGGCCAACACAGCATTCATGAAATTATGCAAATGCCATTGTTGAAGGTGGCACAACTGTTTAAGAACCTGCAATTGCCGGGTGCTCTGGACGAAGCAAGCGATTTGGTATTGCAGGAAATTCGCACCCGCCTGGGTTTTCTAATTCAAGTGGGTTTGGGCTATTTAACACTCGACAGGCAAAGCAGAACGCTCAGTGGCGGCGAAGTACAGCGGATTAATTTAACCACTGCACTGGGCAGTTCGCTGGTGAATACTTTGTTTGTGCTGGATGAGCCCTCGGTTGGTTTGCACCCGCGCGACATTGCGCGCGTGGCCCAGGCCATGCAGCGTTTGAAGGAAGCCGGTAACACGCTGGTGGTGGTGGAGCATGACCCGCAATTGATGAACCAGGCTGACAGGCTGGTGGATATTGGCCCCGGCCCGGGCGAAGCCGGCGGCAATATTGTGTTCGATGGCGCCCCATCCAAAATTGGCAAGGCAAATTCGCTAACTGCCCGCTATTTGAAAGGCGAGTTGAAGGTGGTGGAAGCCAGCCAACCTTTGGGTGATTCGAAAGAACACATTGCCTTGACGGGTGTGCGTGCCAACAATTTAAAGAACATTGATTTCAAATTGCCGCTGAACCGGCTGGTAGTGCTCACCGGTGTTTCAGGTTCAGGCAAAAGCACCTTGGTGCAAGACGTGCTGGTGCCTGCCATTAAAAAGATAAAAGGCGAACCCACGGAAGCACCCGGCGAGTTCGATTCCCTTGAAGGTGTTGAACATATTTCGCAACTGGCCTTTGTGGACCAAAGCCCGATCGGTAAAACCACCCGAAGCAACCCTGCCAGCTATGTGGGCGCCTTTGATGAATTGCGCAAGCTATTCTCCAAAACAAAAATTGCAGTTGAGCGTGATTACAAACCCGGCTTTTTCAGTTTCAACAGTGGCGATGGCCGCTGCCCCATGTGCGGCGGCAATGGCTTTGAGCATGTGGAAATGCAATTCTTGAGCGACGTGTATTTGCGCTGCGGCGAATGCAATGGCACACGCTATCGCCCCGAAGCACTGGAAGTCACGCTTGAACGAAAAGGCCAGGTGTTGAACATGGCTCAGGTGCTTGAACTGACTGTAGACCAGGCACTTGATTTGTTCGACAAAGACACGGCCCTGTTAAAAACACTGCAACCACTGGCACAGGTCGGCTTGAACTATTTACGTTTGGGGCAACCGGTACCCACGCTGAGTGGTGGTGAAGCGCAACGATTGAAACTGGCCGGTTTTCTGGCCAACTTGAAGCCCACCGCAAGTGGTCAAAAAGTGGCCAAGCGTGGCGATTTGTTTGTGTTTGATGAACCCACGACCGGTTTGCATTTTGATGATGTGGCCAAGCTGATGCGTTCGCTGCGCTTGTTGCAGCAGGCAGGGCACAGCGTGTTGATTGTTGAGCACAACCTGGATGTGATATGTGCCGCCGACTGGCTGGTCGACCTGGGCCCCGAGGCGGGAGAGTACGGCGGTGAACTGGTGGCCCAAGGCACGCCGGAACAGCTGGCGAAAAACAAAGCCAGCCACACAGGTGTTGCGATCAAGCAGTACCTTGCGCAAACCAATTTGCTGGATGCTGCCGATTTAAACAAGGGAAGCAATGATTACTTGGTGGCTGAAGCCGCCGCGCTGTATGGCCTGAACACTGCACACACCAAGCGTGGTTTGACCGACGGCATTGAAATTCTGCATGCCCGCGAGCACAACCTGAAGAATGTCAGCCTGACAATTCCACGCGAGAAAATGACGGTGATCACAGGCCCTTCCGGCAGTGGGAAATCCACACTCGCCTTCGACATTCTGTTTTCTGAAGGTCAACGCCGTTACCTTGAAAGCCTGAACGCCTACGCTCGCCAGTTTGTGCAGCCTGCTGCCAAGCCCGATGTGGATGCCATTTTTGGTATTCCACCTACGGTTGCGATTGAGCAGCGCACAAGCCGGGGTGGCCGTAAAAGTACAGTGGCCACGGTGACTGAGGTGTACCACTTTCTGCGCCTCATGTTTGTAAAACTTGGCATTCAGCATTGCCCCACTTGCGAAGTGCCCATCGCGCCGCAAAGCATGGACAGCATGCTGGCGCAAATCATGCAGCATTACAAAGGGCAGGAAATTACCTTGCTGGCTCCGTTGGTTCAGGGACGCAAGGGCATTTACAACGAAATTGCCAAGTGGGCTGTAGACCGCGGTTATGAACGCCTGCGTGTCGATGGTGAATATGTGCCCACCAACCCGTGGCCCAAGCTGGCCCGTTATCAGGAACATCACATTGAATTGCCTGTTAAAACCTTGAGCATTCAAGCCAAAGGCGAGAAAGAATTGCGCGAAGTGTTGGCACTTGCGCTTGAGTATGGCAAAGGCACCGTCATGGTGGAAGCTCTTGGCAAGAAAAGCGAATCACCTTCCATCCGCTTTTATTCCACCAAACGCGCCTGCCCCAGTTGCGCACGCAGCTTCCCTGAACTTGATCCACGTTTGTTTAGCTACAACAGCAAGCACGGTTGGTGCGCCAGTTGTTTCGGTGTGGGCGAAGAAGTGGAGGGCTTTGATGCCGAAACCACGGGTGAAGAAGGCAAGTGGCTTTCCGAGCAAGACAAGAGCGCTGAAGATGGTGCGGAGGGAGATGAAGGAACCTACCTACGTGAAGCCGCTGTATGTGGTGCTTGCAATGGCCAACGCCTGAATCCCACCGCGCTGGCCGTTAAATTCAAGAACAGCAACATTGCCCAATTGGCAGACCAAACTGTGAGCGACGCACTGCAGTGGGTCGATCAGCTTGAGCTGGACGAACGCGAAACTGCCATTGCCAAAGACATTCGCATTGAAATGGCCGGGCGTTTGAAATTTTTAAAACAGGTGGGTCTGGATTACCTGCACCTGAACCGCAGCGCGCCTACCCTGAGTGGTGGTGAGGCGCAACGTATTCGCCTGGCCTCGCAGCTGGGAACCAACCTGCGCGGCGTGTGCTATGTGCTGGACGAACCCACCATTGGCCTTCACACCCGTGACAATCACCGCTTGCTGGATGCGCTTGAAGAACTTCGCGCCAAGGGCAACACCTTGGTGATTGTTGAACACGACATTGACACCATGCAACGTGCCGACCGCCTGGTCGATATTGGTCCCGGCGCAGGCAAATTGGGCGGTGAAATTATTTCCCAAGGAACCGTGGCAGAGGTAACAGCAGACATAAATTCGCTGACAGGCCGCTACCTTAAAAACCCGATTCCGCACTTGTCAAAGCCCAATCGCCCTGTTGAAAAAGACACTGCACGATTGAAAATCAAGGGTGCAAAACTGCACAACATCACTGGTTTGAATGTGGATATTCCACTGGGCCGCTTGGTGGCCATCACCGGTGTTTCCGGCAGTGGAAAGTCAACACTGGCACGCGACATTTTGTTGGCCAATATGCGCCAGTATGTGTTGAATCAAAACAAGAAGGGCAAGCCCACACACAACTGGTTTGCTTGCGATGCCATTGAAGGTGCTGAGCAAGTGGCACGGGTGCTGGAAGTGGACCAAACCCCGATTGGCAAAACGCCGCGCAGCTGCCCGGCCACCTACATTGGCTTCTGGAACCGAATTCGCAATGTGTTGGCCGACACCATTGAAGCCCGCATGCGTGGCTTCGCGGCCAATCGGTTCAGTTTCAATGCTGGCCCTGGCCGTTGCCCGGTTTGCGATGGGCAGGGCATGCAAACCATTGAAATGAACTTCCTGCCCGATGTGAAAGTGGTGTGCGAAGCTTGCCGTGGCAAACGCTTTAACCCGGAAACCTTGCAGGTTACCTGGCGGGACAAAACCGCAGCTGAAATTCTGAACATGAGCTGTTCGGAAGCGGCCCCGTTCTTTGAAGCCCACCCGGCTATTGCACAGGCTTTGCAGTTGCTCAATGATGTTGGTTTGGGTTACCTGACCATTGGCCAACCCAGCCCCACGCTAAGCGGTGGTGAAGCACAGCGAATCAAGCTGGTGACCGAACTGGTGAAGGTGCGTGAAAACAAAGCGGGCGTACAAATGAGCCCACCCACCTTGTATGTGCTGGACGAGCCCACCGTGGGTTTGCACATGAACGATGTTGAGAAGCTGATTGCCGTGCTGCACAGATTGGTGAATGCAGGGCATACGGTGGTCGTAATTGAACACGACCTGGACTTGATTGCGCAAGCCGATTGGGTAATCGACATGGGCCCCGAGGCTGGTATTGGCGGTGGACAATTGGTGGCGCAGGGCAGTCCGCAAGACCTTGCAAAAGCAAAAGGCAAGAAAGCGGGGCACACCGCAACCGCGCTGGCGCAGTTTTACACCAGTAGAACCTGACAGTAATCAATAGCCAGAGGAACTTTCTGGCCACATTTGTTCCTTAAGCGAAAGGGGATGCGTTCCCCGTCGTTTTGCTGTTTTCAAGCAAGGGGAATACATGCCGGCCAGTCTTTCCGAAGTAGGTAATTCATCCTCCTTACCTCCTCAAAGTGTAGCTGCGGAAATCGCCGCGAGTTCTTCCTTGGGTCATGGGGCCATGGGTGAGGGCGGTGTGTCAAAGACCGCACTGGCTATCTGGAAAAAACTCAGTGAAAGTCTAGCTGAGAATCCCTCCGCCCACTGGAATGAGGCGCTGAACACGGCAGATGAGCTTGCACGGTCTGTCTGTGGTCAAAACCTGGCTATGGATTTGCAGGCCGATTTGCTGGGTAATTTCAAATTGCTCGAGCAAACCTTGAGCAAACTGAAAATTCTACCAAGCGAGGAGTTCCCTGATCCCCAGGCTTTTATCAAGACCAGGCTGGCGGTTCTGAAACTCAACATCGTGACCGATGCCGAGGATCTCAGAAAACTTCAAAGTCTCAGCACCCATTCATCCAATTAATCAGAACTGACTATCCGGAGTACCTAGCCATGACCACCCCAACGACCACCGCAGTACCCAGTGCTATCAGTCAGCGCACAGTATCGTCCAGCGCTGCAACTGGCAAGTCAGGTTCAGGTGTCCAAGCGGTGCTTACCCCCGGTTTGGCTGCTACACAGCGCAATGCAAACTTTGGCAAAACACCCCTTGAACAACCCCATGTCATTGACATGATGAAAGCGTGTTACAGGATGAATGGCACCGAAGAAATCAGTGAGGCACTCAATTCCCTGATTGATGGCCTGGTTAAGAAAGTAGAGGAGGGTGGCGGTCAAAAAGCAGAAGAACTCAAGTCCATGATTGTTGAAATACTCAAGAAAGCCGATCCCGCACCCGCGAGTTCATCTTCGTTCTCTTTCCCGTCGGATGCAACAACTGCCACTCCATCCATTTCCGCAGTCGAGTCTTCATCGTTAGCCGCCACACCCACCACCTCTGCCCAGTTGGCGAAACCAGAAACAGGTACCAAGCCATCAAGTTCATGGTTGCGGTGGATTGGTAGCTTTTTCAGTGTTGCACAGGATCAAGCTGCCGCATTGAATGCTTTGCAGCAAGTTGCGGTCAAGGAAGGTGTGCCGGCGAAACTCGCGCAGTATCACAAGCAGCTCGAAATGGACAAGGTTACCAAGAGAATTGCCGAACTGACAGATACAGGTTCGCTTGAACAAGTGCTGAATGAGGTCGATGGCAGGGTCAAGACGCTGGTTGCGATCACGTCAAATGAAAAGAAGTCGATTGTAGATCTTGTCCGAAAAGCGGATTTGAGCAACAGGAAGCAAGGCCAGGTAGTGGGTGTTCAGAGATCGGTCATTGAGGCTTTTCACTCGGCTGGCGGGGCGTTATCTGCATCGGGTGGCTCAGCCGGTGTTTCCAATCATGCAGAAGCAAAGGTTGTTCAGAAATGGTATCGAGCCGCCAAGTCCCAGCAAGTTATGCATGAGAAGGCTGTTCAAGGGTACAAGATGATTCAGTCCAAATTGGAATCGTCTATCCGAGATGTTGTGGGACCCAACAAAAACATCCTTGAGTTGAGTCAGGTCGAACTGAGTGAGTTGGGGAAAAAGCTTGACGAGTGGGGGACTCGGGAGCGAAAGAAAAAGTCTGAACTTCAGGAACAGTTAGAGCAAACAGGTCAAGAGCAAGATGGTGCAAAGGTATCTGGGTTGCTGAATGACCTGGATACATGCGAAAAAAATATTAAAGGTATTGAGGACCAGAAGAAAAAAATCGCAACGCTTTCACGCACGGTAGGCTTGGCAGAAATGGATCTCAGAGTGATCAACGGTTTGTCCGATAGGTTTGTTGCGGCGCCTGGCTTCCAAGCCAACGCGCTGCCATGTAGCTTGCCTTTGCTGGCCAATGGCGTTGAGTCGCCTTCTGTCAAAGACGGTTTTAGCTTGAATAAGGCATTGGAATACGGGCGAGCTGGAGCATCGTCGCGATCAGCGGCTTTAAAAATTGGTCTGTCCGAGTTTGGTTCCTGGTTCAATACTTTTGACAGTCAGGGAAAGTCCACGCATTCAACAACACGCGGGGAGAAGCTGCCCTTTCTCGCCGAGTTAGGTGGTTCACTGAAAAACCCGGGCGGTGAACGCTCAGAAAAAGTGTTGATGTTTTTGGGCACAGCAGATTGTGATTCACCGCAAGGGTTGGATAAGAACGGCAGAATATTCATTCATAAACTGGCAGCTGCAAATGTGAGTGCAGCCGGTTTCAATTCAAAAACCTTGGCACTGAGCGCGCCATCGTTGGCTTACAAAGTGGAGTCCAGCTATTCGCGTAAATCTCAGGAGCATGTGGGAGCCCGGTTGAAGGTACTTGAAAGTTTGTCGGGAACTTTGCAAGCGGAGATTTTTAAAGCGGGAAAACCTATTGATATCACACACGCCGTAATTACCGACCAACATGCCGTGGAGGCCGCCTCACTGATCCTCGCGGCCATGCCCAACGACGTGTTGACCACAAATCACGCAGAGGTCGAGCGTTTCATGAAAGCGCTGAAGGCGTTCGAAAACAAAGTTGAGCTAGCAGGGCAGCAGAACAATGGGCAGGTTGGTCCCAAAGATCTGGAATCTTTCAAGCAGGAGTTGAGTAATTTTCATAAAAAGGCTGCCTTGTGGGTTGCAGAAAGAGATACCCTCGGCGCAGAACAGTCAGTGACCGCAGCAAGAGAAATTTCCAAGGAGATAGCTGAGAATCGTCGCGGAGGTGTCTTGCGACGCATTTCGGTGAACGTGGGTAATTTTGTGAACCTGGCTGGGGGCAAGGCAATTCGCGAGAGTTTCGCATCGATTCAGAGTTACTTCTCCACCATTAATCAGAAGGAGCGTTTGCGCCAGCAGTTTGGAAAAAAAGAGAACATCGCAATAGTCTTTGAATTGAAAAGGCAGTTAAAGCCGCTATTGAATTCAGCAGATGCAAGTAATGTACAGGTGCTCATCAATTATCTGGAAGGCAAAAGCCTGACTGTCAAATTGCAGGGACAACTCAGCCCACAACTCAAGAGGACCCTGGTTGAGGTGGAAAGTTTTGTGCAAAAGCTTTGGAAGTCTTGTGGCCACGGAAAGCCCCTGCCGAAGGTGATTGAGTGGTCCTCCTCACTCGATCAGTCGCCTTCTAAACTTTTGGTCGGGGCTGCCAATGATCAGCCAATCAAGGTCAATCGTTCTGCAGGTTCAGCTAAAACAAGCAGCCCAATCAAGCCTATGTCTGAAATCGCCATTATCGACAAGCTGCTGTCAGCGCGTGGTCGCAAAATTCAAGAGGTGTCTGGCCAGGGGAATCGCTGCTGGTTGCGGGCAGCGAACGCCAGTGCAATTTCTTATTCAGATATCCAGGATGTATCACAGCGCGTGTTCGATGCGCTGGAAAAGGTGAAAGCGGATTGGGTCACTAAAATTCAGCCAGACGCAAACAAAGCGGGCATGTTGATTGATGGTTATGAGCCGTATTGGCCTGCCAATGTGGATGAGGTGAAGAATATTTATCAAGCACTTGTGGCAGCAAAAGACCTTGGGTATCGAATTGGCGATGCGCAAGTTGAAAACAACTTGCAGAAAATGACCTTGCAGCTGGCCATTCCTCGGCTAACAGGTAATGTCCTGGATATTGTCGGTACTTCTCGTTCAAGCAAAAATGAAGGCACAACCGAAGCCAACGCATTGGCACAAAACCTGAGAGAACTCTCGGGCATGGCTGAGGTTCAAGGTGACCGTCAAATCATTACAGCATTTTTTGAGTCACTTGATTCGAAGGTTGATTTTATTAGCGACAAGGACCGTGTTAAAGACCTGGATTCCAAACAAGCCAATCAGGACACAGTACTCCTCAAACATTCAGGGGCGTCGGTGCACTCCGGGCACTATCGCTTTTACTCCAGGCACAATTAATTCACTGACGACTGTGCTCGAGCAACTGGAATCATGAGGTTTTTTTATCGCCAATTTTGCTTTCCTTTCCGGCAATCAGATTCGCAATATTTTGTTTGTGACGGTAAATAAGCAGGGCAGACATGATTGCAATTGCAGCCGCTTGCCCGTTGATTCCAAACAGCAGCACGTTGTAGAACACAGCGAAGAGCGCGGCGATCAGTGCTGCCAATGAGGAATAACGGAAAAAGTAAGCAATCACAACCCAAGTAATGGCGGTGGCCAAGCCCAAAACCCAATTCAGGCCAAGCAGCACGCCAAGTGCGGTGGCCACGCCTTTGCCGCCTTCAAATTTGAAGAATATTGGGTACAGGTGACCAATAAATGCAGCCAGTCCAATCCAGGCAATGTCCGTGCGGGTGTAACCCAACTGGTCTTGAAAATGAAAGGCCAACGCAACTGCAAGCGTGCCTTTCAAGGCGTCACCCAGCAAAGTCAGCACGGCGGCTTTTTTATTGCCACTGCGCAGCACATTGGTGGCGCCCGGGTTTTTTGAACCGTAAGTGCGTGGGTCGGCCAAACCCACGAATTTGGAAACAACCACTGCGAATGAAATTGAACCAATCAAATAGGCGATTAGCAGGCCAGCGGCAAAATTAAGCAAAAGTGTCTCCTTGTTGTTGGGCTTTGGCGTCGATTTTAGCGACTTTTTGATCGTGGGTGGCTTTGATTGAGCAAGGTGTGCAGGTGTTCTTTGGCCACGTGGGTGTAAATCTGGGTTGTGCCAATGTCAGCGTGGCCGAGCAGTAACTGCACCACGCGCAGGTCAGCGCCGTGGTTAATCAAATGCGTGGCAAATGCGTGTCGCAACACATGCGGGCTCACGGTGGTGTTGATTCCGGCAATCAAAGCCAGGCGCTTTGTGTTTTTCCAGAAACCTTGCCGGGTCATCGGGGTTCCAAAATGGGTGACAAACAAAAAATCGCTGGTTTTCCCCTTCAGTAACTCGCCACGGGCCTGCTGCAAATACAGCTGAATTGCCAACCTTGCAGGTTCACCCATGGGTACCAAGCGTTCTTTTTTGCCCTTGCCCAGTACCTTGACAGCCCCCACATTCAGGTCAACGGCGCGCAGGGGCATATTCACCAATTCACTAACCCTCAGGCCGCTGGCATACATGAATTCAAGCATGGCTTTGTCACGCTGCCCTGCTGCGTTACTCAGGTCGGGTGCAGACAGCAGGTCCAGCACTTGTTTCTCGCTCAGGGTTTTGGGGATGCGTAAGCCGCGTTTTGCACTTTGCAGTTGCGAGCAAGGGTTGTCCTCGCGTTGCCTGGTGGTGTTCAGCCAGAGGTAAAAGCGTTTGTAGCTGCTTAATTTGCGGTTCAAGCTACTGGGTTTTAATTCCAGTAAATCGTGTACGTGGTTGCGAATATGTTCATTGCTGGCTTGAAGCAGGTTCTCAGCAAAGTGCTCGTCCAGCCAGTTCCCCAGTTGTTGCAAGTCGCCGCGGTAAGCCTGCAGCGTGGCTTTGGCCAATCCTTCTTCAAGCCACAAAGTGGTGCAGAATTCGTCGATGAGATCGGCATTGCTCTTCATTGTGGTGCTGGCAGCATGTGAAAATAAAGGTCATCATACCTTTAGCAGCATCAAGGAGTTTTGTTTTATGTCGATCGCAGATCTTCGAAAAGACTACACCCAAGCCACGCTCGATGAAGCCGACGCCCTGGCCAATCCATTCGACTTCTTCAAGCTTTGGTTTGAGCAGGCATTGAATGCCGATTTGCCTGAACCCAATGCCATGACGCTGGCCACGGTGAACGCCAATGGGCGGCCCTCGGCACGTATTGTGTTGATCAAAGGTCTGGATGCTCGGGGTATTACTTTTTTCACCAATTATGAAAGTCGCAAAGGTCAGGAGCTGGCACAGAATCCGCATGCAGCTCTTCTGTTTCATTGGACAGAATTGGAGCGGCAGGTCCGGATCGAGGGTCGGGTAGAAAAGTGCAGTCCTGAAGAGTCGGATGCATACTACCTGTCGCGACCGGCTGGTAGCCGCTTGGGTGCTTGGGCTTCGCCTCAAAGCCAGGTGATCGATTCCCGCGAAGTGCTTGAAGCCAGAGTGCGTCAGGCTCAGGAAGCGCAGCAGGGTGATCCGCAAACCCGCCCACCATTTTGGGGTGGTTACCGTTTGGTGCCCGATTTTTTTGAATTTTGGCAGGGCCGGCCATCGCGACTTCACGATCGCCTGGCCTACACCTTGCAAGGTGATTCATGGGCAATGTCCCGTCTTGCCCCTTGATGAATGAGTAAACCTGTTCATGGTCAATAGCAAAACCGGCAAAGCCGCCACACCGCCACTGAAAGTACTCCTGGTTGACGAAGAACCAGGTCGGGCTGCCATACTGGAACGCGCCTTGCTAGATGCTGGTTATGTGTTGGTATCCCGTCTCAGTTCCGCTGATCGTTTGGTTGAGCATGTGGCGGTGTCCCAACCCGACATTGTGATTGTGGACATCGACTCGCCCGATCGCGATTGCCTGGAAAATATGGCGGTGTTGTCTCGCAGCAATCCAAAGCCGGTCATCATGTTTTCGGATGAAGACAACGAAGACACCATTGCCAGTGCCATCAAGGCTGGTGTGAGTGCCTATGTGGCCGATGGCATGAACCCTGATCGCGTTCGGCCTATTGTGCAGGTGGCAGTGGCCCGTTTTCGTGAATTTCAGGCGCTGAAAAACGAGTTGCAGAAAACCCGGGATCAACTTGCTGACCGCAAGCTGATCGACAAAGCCAAAGGCCTGTTGATGAAGCACCGCAATTTTAATGAAGATGAGGCCTACCACGCCATGCGCAAGCTGGCCATGGAACGCAATCAACGCCTTGTTGACACCGCACGCAACGTGATTGAGGTGTTTGAAATGTTGGGTGGAGGTGGCTTGTGATGCAACAGGAAATTCGCATTGGCGTAATTGCCCTGACTGATTCCGCGCCATTCGTGGTGGCCCAAAAAATGGGTTTCTTCGAGGCGGAGAGTTTGACTGTGGAACTGGTCAAGCAGGCGTCTTGGGCTACGCTGCGGGACAAGCTCGCGTATGGTGAAATTGACGCAGCACATATGCTTTCGCCCATGGCCATTGCGCTACAGCTGGGGTTGGGTGGCTCTCCCAAAAAAGATGTGTTGGCGCCATTGGTGTTAAATCGCAGTGGCAACGCAATCACTGTCAGCAAGTCCTTGGCTGATTTGATATCTGGCTTGATTGAAGGTGAAACACTGGGGTCAAAACTACGGGCTTCAAAATCGTGGGGAGAACGTGCCATGGTGTTTGGTACCGTATTTCCGTTTTCCATGCACACGTTGCAGCTTCGCCGTTGGTTGCGTTTGAATGATGTTGATCCAGATCAGGATGTACGTTTTGAAGTGGTTCCCCCGGTTCGAATGGTCGCCTCGCTGCAGGCCGGGTTGATTGACGCTTTTTGTGTTGGCGAACCCTACAATTCTTTGGCAGTCAACGAAGGCTTGGGTACTATCGTGGCTACTTCGAATAGCTTGTGGCCCAAGGCCCCTGAAAAAGTATTGGGGTGCACCCTTTCCTGGGCCACAGAAAATCCGCTTGCCTTGAGTGGTTTGTGCAAGGCGCTTCGACGTGCGTGTATTTGGCTAGAGAGTGGCGTGGATAAACGCAGCAAGGCAGCCGCC
Organism: Limnobacter sp. UBA3528; assembly: GCF_002377005.1. Lineage (NCBI taxonomy): Bacteria > Pseudomonadati > Pseudomonadota > Betaproteobacteria > Burkholderiales > Burkholderiaceae > Limnobacter > Limnobacter sp. UBA3528. The sequence continues at coordinate 65,849 of NZ_DFOZ01000008.1, forward strand.
TGGCTATCGACTTCGGATCACGTGAATTTGCCGGGCTCTGTACTTGAAATGGCTTTGTTGGCGACAATCAAGGATGGGACTGACCCGTTTATTCAGTTTGATGGTGCTGAATTGACTGAAGAGCAACGCCCCATGTTTGAATCGCTGGTGGTTGAAACCCATGCATTGACCAGTTCGCGGTCGTTGGACTCGACGCAGTTTGCAATTGGCCTGAAGCCATTTGGTTTCTAGCCAATTGCATTGCACCGATGCTTTGATTACGCTGAAAGCAGTCATGTTGCTCGAAGTTGGAGTGGAGTATGTGGAGTGCACGGATCAACGCCCTGAGATCTTTATGGATCGTTTGTTTGGGCATTTCGTTTTCTTCTTTGAGTGCGCAGGCAGCAAGCCGCACTGACATTGACCATGCAATTGTTCAGTTGGGCAAAGCCGTGCCCGAAATGAAGCTTGAAGTTGAGCTGACAAAAACCTGGAGCAGGGCTTACGTGTCAGATCGTATCGAGGGCGCGCTGCTCACCATGGATCCTGATTTTTTGAGTCGTCTGACGCCCGATGGTGTGTTGTTTGTAATCGCTCATGAGTATGCACACGTGCACTTGGCGCATCAAAAAAAATTGGGTTTCAAAGCCATGGAGTTGGCTGGTCAGCCCACGCCTGATATGGCTTTTGATGCCATTGAACGCAACCCTGCAACCATGGAAAAATTGCACGCGATGAACCGCCAGTTTGAACTGGACGCTGATGAGGCCGCCACCAAATGGCTGGCCAGCTTGGGCGTTACTGCCTGCACCGAAGACGTGCTCCGCAGCATTGATGGTGCAGACATGATGATGCCGGTGGTGCCTTCACACCCCGGATATTACAGCCGCAGACAGGTGATTTGCAGAAAGTAAGCAAGCTGCTTGTGTTCAGGCAATGAATTTTCCTGGATCGAGGTTCATTGATTTTGCGAGGGCCTCGAACCTGGCTTTCTGGGCAGGTTGAATATAACTGCTGACCAAGGCTGTATTGACTTTTTGAAAGCCCTGATCTCCTCGTGCCACATGTTCCAGCAGTGTCCACGCGCACAAGCCTCTTTGTCTTTCCGATAACAAACCTGGGTTTTGAATTTGATTGTTCACCAAGTACGTGGACAATGCTTTGCGAGTGTTGACTTGAATCGATGGGACGTCTCGATCAATTGCATTGCAGTGAAAAACAATTTGTTGGCTTTGTTCGTTTTTTAGTGTTTCGCGGGCAATCGCCAGAGCCGCTTTCTTGGTGGGTCTTCCCTGTTCTTCCAGGCTGATTTGGCTGAGTGCCCTTGTCAATGAACTGACCGGGCGTGTACCGGGGTTGCTGTTGGTGTCTGTGATGGTCATGGCTTCAGATGCTTTAAAATTGAAAGGACCACTTAGTGAATAGCTAGCCCTTTCAGTTCCCTGTTGCCGGGTTTTTCATTAAACAGCCTGTGCAACCCACTCCACCCAATGGCGAACATCTACGGTCGCATCGCTTTCCAGATGACCCAGACAACCAATGTTGGCCGATGCAATCGCCTGTGGCTTGCCCGCCATCAAATTGGCCAGTTTACGCTTCTTCAGTTCTTTCGACAGTTCGGGTTGCAATACGGAGTAGGTTCCAGCCGAGCCGCAGCACAAATGTGAGTCGGCAACCGGGGTTAACTGAAAGCCCAGGGTGGTCAACACGTTTTCAATGATGCCCTTGATTTGTTGCCCGTGTTGCAGTGTGCAAGGCGGGTGAAATGCAATGGTACCGGGTATGCGCTGCTGTGCAATGGCCGCTTTGACCTTGGTGCCCAAGCGGGCCAAGCCGTCCGCATTTTGCCGGGTAATGAATTCGCCGATGTCCAGTGTTTTGTCGCTGACCAGTTTGGCTTTGGCGGCGTATTCAGAGTCGTTCTCAAAGTGATGCGCGTATTCCCGCACGGTAACCCCGCAGCCTGATGCATTCATCACCAAGGCTTCAGCTTCGCCGCTTTGCAGTAGCGAATACCAGGCATCAATATTGGTTTTCATTTGTGCCAAGCCACCGGCGTGGTCGTTCAGGTGAAACTTCACGGCGCCGCAACAACCCGATTCCTGTACCACCATGCTTTGAATACCCAGCGCATCGAGAATGACCGATGTTGCGGAATCAATGGACGGCATCATGGCAGGCTGTACGCAGCCCTTCAGCAAGATCACCTTGCGGGTGTGGGCTGTGTTGGCAAAGGGTAGGGTGGCGCGCTTGGCGGGCACTTTTTTCTTGATGCTCTCCGGCAGCATGCTACGCACTGCCTTTCCCATGGCCATCCCCGCGGTAAACATTGGGCGATTGGTCATCAACATTTTCAGACTTTCGCGAGTCAGCTTCTCGGCCACCGGGCGTTCAACCCGCTCATCCACAATTTTGCGACCAATGTCGATCAGTTGGCCATATTTCACACCGGAAGGGCAGGTGGTCTCGCAGTTGCGGCACGTCAGGCAACGGTCCAGGTGTTGCTGGGTTTTGCGTGTAACTTGCTTGCCTTCCAGCACTTGTTTGATCAGGTAAATACGACCGCGTGGGCTGTCCAGTTCGTCGCCCAGAATTTGGTAAGTAGGGCAGGTGGCAGTACAAAAACCACAGTGCACGCATTTGCGCAAAATGGCGTCGGCGGCTTTGCCATCGGGGGTGTCTTTGATCCAGTCGGCGAGTTGGGTGTCCATGCTTTCTACTTACAAAATGGGTGACAGGCGGTTGATGCTGAACACACCAGCCGGGTCGAATTGTTCTTTCAGGCGACGTTGCAGTTTCAGCATGACGGCATCGGGTTGCTGGAATGCATGCACGCGAGCTGCTTCGTTGCCGGTGCGGTACAGGGTGGCATGGCCACCCACACGCTTGGCAATCGCGCGAATTTGCTCGGCATTAACCGTTGACGACTCATCAGCGCGGAACCAGCGCAAACCACTGCCCCATTCATGCACGCTTTGGCCGTGCATGGCCAAATCCACCGTGGTCGGTGGCACGGCCAGGCGCCACAAGTCACCTTCGCGGTTGAAAAATTCATGGTTCTGGTCGCGTACGCTGGTCCAGAAGGCCTGTGCCGGCGCCGGCGCTATTTCCTGCCCGCCCATGTTTTTAATTGCGGCCTGCACTGCGGCACTGGCGCCTCGCAGGCGAACAGTCAGTTTGCCGTTTTCAAAAAAAGTGGCTGAAATGGGCAAAGGTTTGGACAACCATTCATTGCTTTGGGCAATGGCTTTGTTCACGTCCATCTCGAACTGCAGGGTGGCCTCTGCCGGGGCAACCGGCATCACCTTGATCGACAATTCTGTGGCAATGCCCAGCGTGCCCATGCTGCCAGGAATAACCCGGGCCACGTCATAGCCGGCCACGTTTTTCATCACCACGCCACCGAAGTGCAGCAACTGGCCCTTGCCATCCAGCAGCGTGCAGCCCAACACATAATCTTTCACGCCGCCACGGCTTAAGCGGGCAGGGCCGGCAAGACCGCTGGCAATGGCACCGCCGATTGTTCCTCGATTGGTGCCGCCTTCGCCAATGCGCGGGGGCTCAAATGCCAATTCCTGCTTTTGTGCAGCCAGCGCGGCTTCTACTTCAGCCAGCGGCGTACCCGGCTTAACCGTGATCACCAATTCCGTGGGCTCGTATTCTACAATGCCCGCCCATTGGCGCATGTCCACCTCTTCGCCTTGCAGGGGGCCGCCATAAAAATTCTTGGTGCCGCCGCCCACTGGGCGAAGTTGCGTGTTGTTGCGTGCAGCCAGTTCTACCCGTTTGCACAGGTCGTCGATAAAGTCGCTCATGGTCTCGTTCTTTTAAAAGCGGGGCAGGTCTGCGAAAGGCACTTGCCCGCCGTGCACGTGCATGCGGCCGTATTCAGCGCAGCGGTGCAGTGTTGGAATGGCCTTGCCAGGGTTGAGCAAACCGGGCTCGTCGAAGGCTTTTTTCACCGCGAAGAATGCATCCAGTTCCGCGCGTGAAAACTGCACACACATCTGGTTGATTTTCTCGATGCCCACGCCGTGCTCACCGGTTACCGTGCCGCCCACTTCCACGCACAGTTCCAGAATTTCGGCACCGAAATCTTCAGCGCGTTTAATTTCCTCGGGCTTGTTGGCATCGAACAAGATCAGTGGGTGCAAATTGCCATCGCCTGCATGAAATACGTTGGCGCAGCGCATGTCGTATTTCTTTTCCATCTCGGTGATGGCGTTTAACACATCAGCCAGACGGCGACGGGGAATGGTGCCGTCCATGCAGTAATAGTCAGGCGACACACGGCCAGCGGCAGGGAAGGCATTCTTGCGGCCCGCCCAGAATTTCAGGCGTTCGGCTTCACTTTGCGAGACCTTGATGGCTGTTGCTCCGCAGCCGTTCAGCACGCGAGTCATTTCGGCGATTTCTTCGGCCACTTCTTCCGGGGTGCCATCGCTTTCAAGTAGCAAAATGGCCTCAGCCTCGGTGTCGTAACCGGCTTTTACGAAGGGCTCCACCATCTGGCTGGCGCGCTTGTCCATCATTTCAAGACCTGCCGGGATTATACCGGCGGCAATGACTGCCGCAACGGCATTGCCCGCGTTGGCCACGTCGTCGAAGCTGGCCATAATCACTTGCGCAAGTGCGGGCTTGGGCACCAGTTTCACGGTCACTTCCGTGACCACGGCCAGCATGCCTTCTGAACCAATTACCAGGTTCATCAATTCAAGGCCGGGGGCGTCGGGTGCTTCAGAACCAAATTCGACGATTTCGCCTTCGATGGTAATGGCGCGCACTTTCAGTACATTGTGAACGGTAAGGCCATACTTCAGGCAATGTACGCCACCGCTGTTTTCTGCCACATTGCCGCCAATGGTGCAGGCAATTTGGCTGGACGGGTCGGGTGCGTAATAAAGCTGGTGCTGGGCTACGGCCTCGGAAATCGCCAAATTACGAACGCCGGGTTGCACCACTGCACTGCGAGACTGCACATCCACTTTCAAAATTTTGTTGAATTTGGCCATACCCAGCAAAATACCGTGCTTGTGGGGCTGTGCGCCGCCAGACAAACCCGTGCCCGCGCCGCGGGCCACCACAGGCACGTTCAGGCGGTTGGCCAGTTTCAGGATCTGAATCACTTGTTCTTCGGTTTCAGGCAAGGCCACTACCATGGGCAGCTGGCGAAACAGGCTTAAACCATCGCATTCATAGGGTTTGGTGTCTTCGACCTCGTGCAGCACAGCATGGGTGGGCAGGATCTGGTTCAGTCCTGTGATGACCTCTGCGCGCTGGGCGGCGTTCAGTACAAAATCTTCGGTGGGCGCATTCATAGGGGTACCTCTGTGACAGCTTTAAAGAATACCTTTTTCAGACCAATATGGTAATTGGTGCTTGCCCGGAGCAGTTTTGCGTGTTGGTCAAAAGTGAATTGCTGATTCATTGATCTAAACTGGCGGGGTTACCTTCGCTACAGCCAACTCAGCGGGGTTGCCCGTATCTTCAGCCACCCCGGCGGGGTTGCCTGATTCCGCACAGAAAACCGCTTGATCCCTTGTTGAATTGATTCTTGC
>NZ_DFOZ01000055.1:0-27199 GCF_002377005.1 Limnobacter sp. UBA3528
TGCAGAAATATTCAGGAGCGACTATTGTAGAAGCCGGACGGGACTGGATACTGCGCGCAAAAACGGGCTGGGAGGGCAGCTTCGGTTGGTGGGTGGGCTACGTTGAATGGTCGACTGGCCCCGTGTTTTTTGCTTTGAATATCGACACTCCCAACCGCATGGGCGACCTCCCAAAGCGAGAAGCGATTACCCGGGGCGTGTTACAGTCCATGAACGCGCTGCCCCCGGCGTCGAAATGATCTCTTAGCGTGATCGCACTGGAGCGGAAAAATGGCAATCAAAGCAATGACCGCCGTTTTTTTTCTGCTGGCCCTGTTGCAAGGCTGTGCCTTGCCCCCGTTGAACGATCGAACACAGTCAACTGCACTTGCCCCTGAGCAGGCCCGCGTCACAACACTTGGAAAAGCCTTGTCAGGGCGCTTGGCGCAAAACAGGGGTAAGGCTGGCATTTACCCCATGCAAGACCCCAAACAGGCTTTTGCAAGCCGGGTTGCGTTGGCACGCACAGCAGAACAAACCATCGATATTCAGTCCTACTTGTGGCACAACGACACCACGGGCACCTTGATATTAAATGAACTGTTCGCTGCAGCAGAGCGTGGCGTTCGGGTTCGATTGCTGCTGGATGACAACGGTATCACTGGCCTGGACAATCAATTGAACCGCCTGGACCGACATCCGAATATTGAGGTGCGTCTGTTTAATCCCTTTGTCATTCGCAATCCAAAGTGGCTGGGCTACATCACCGACTTCTCGCGTGTAAACCGCCGCATGCACAACAAGGCTTTCACCGTGGACAATATGGTGACCATTTCCGGTGGGCGCAATATCGGGGATGAATACTTTGGCGCAAGCCATGCTCAGTTATTCACTGACCTTGACGTGCTGTGTGTTGGTGCAGTGGTTGATGCGGTGTCTCGTGACTTTGATGCCTACTGGACAAGCGATTCGGCCTATCCGGCCAGCAAAATTTTGCTTCCTTCGGAGCCGGCCGTGCTTGATGAGATTGACCGTGAACAACTCACTGTAGAGCAAGAAGAGCGTGCTGCCGTGTACGTAAAACAGGTTCGAGAATCTGTGTTTGTACAAGATTTTTTGCGCGGCAAGTTACCGTTGCAGTGGACTCAGGTGCGCATGGTTAGCGATGACCCTGCCAAGGGACTTGATGAAGCCAGTCGCGAAGATTACCTGGTCAGTGAGTTGCGCGATTTCATTGCAGAGCCCAGGTTCAGTCTGAGTGTGGTGTCGCCTTACTTTGTGCCCACAGAACGGGGCGTTGCGTTCTTTTCACGTTTGGCCAAAGCGGGTGTGAATGTGCAAATTTTGACGAATTCGCTGGAGGCGACCGACGTGGCTGCGGTGCACTCGGGCTATGCGAAAACACGCGTGGAGTTACTGAAAGCTGGCGTTAAATTATTTGAATTGAAAAGTAGTTCAGGGGTACAAAAAACTGGAACCAGGCGGAACCTGATGTTGGGCACTTCAGGTTCAAGCCTGCACACCAAAACTTTTTCAGTCGATAGTTCGCGGGTGTTTGTAGGTTCGTTCAACTTTGACCCACGGTCCGTGAACCTGAATACCGAAATGGGTTTCCTGATTCAAAGTGAAAGCTTGGCCACTCAAATTGATTTGGCGTTTCAGGCCCTGCCAGTGATGGCCTACGAGGTTCGTCTGGATGAAAACGATGCCTTGGTGTGGATTGAACGGCAGGGCGGAAAAGAGATTGTTCACAACCTGGAGCCCAAGGCCACTTTGTGGCGAAAGGCGGTTGTTTTCTTTTATTCCCTGCTGCCGATCAACGACCTGTTGTAATCAGTCCTGTTCTTCAATCCAGGTCATCTGGATTGCTTCCAGAATTTTTTCATTGGATTTTTCAGGGTCATCTTCAAAGCCGGGCAGGGCGCAGACCCATGCATGCAAATCCGTGAATCGAATGTACTGCGGGTCAACATCGGGGTGCGCGTCAATTAGCTCCAGCGCAATGTCCAGTGTGTCAGTCCATTTCATGTGGGTGCCCCTTGATCAGTGATTTTCGCGTGCGTGGTTGATGGTGTACTTTGGCAATTCAACCACCAGGTCTTTGTCGGCCACTTTCACCTGGCAAGACAAACGGCTTTGTGGCGTCAGGCCCCAGGCCATGTCCAGCAAATCATCTTCATCGTCGTCGCTTTCAGTCAGGCTGTTGAATCCTTCCTTGATAACCACATGGCAAGTGGTGCAGGCACAGCTCATTTCGCAGGCGTGTTCCAGTGCAATGTCGTTTTTCAGAATGGCTTCGCAAAGCTGGGCGCCCACGGGCACTTCAAATGTTTTGCCTTCCGGGCACAAACTTTCATGGGGCAAAATTTTAATAATCGGCATTTCTCAATCTCTCGTGTTCTGTTGTATTGCGTTTACTTCGCAGCGCCACCAAGGGTAGTGCTCACAGTGTCAATGGTTTTACCAGTCAATGCTTTGCGTATACCTGCATCCATGCGGCGCGCTGCAAAGTCTTCGGTAAGATGGCTCAAGTCTTCAATGCCTTCTTCAATGGCGCGCAAGTCGTCGGTCTGCGCCAGTTCACGCAAGGCATTGACACTCGCGTGGATCATTTCAAGTTCGCTGGCCTCGAGCAGGTCACGGTCTTTGCCAATGGCCGCTTCAACCGATTCCACCAAGCGCATGGCTTCAACTTGTTGCTCGCGCAGCTGGCGGGCGTTCATGTCTGCTTCTGCAAACTCAAAACTGTTCTTCAGCATGCCGGCAATTTGATCATCGTCTAGCCCGTAGGAGGGTTTCACGGTGATGTTGGCGGAAACACCTGAACCGGTTTCCATGGCATTGACTGCCAGCAGGCCGTCGGCATCGACTTGAAAGGTGACGCGAATGCGCGCAGCACCAGCTACCATCGGTGGAATGCCCCGCAATTCGAACCTTGCCAGTGAACGGTTTTCAGACACAAGCTCGCGCTCGCCCTGAACCACGTGAATGGCCATGGCAGTTTGACCGTCTTTGAAGGTGGTGAATTCTTGCGCACGCGCCACTGGAATGGTGCTGTTGCGGTTGATCACGCGTTCAGTCAATCCACCCATGGTTTCAAGACCAAGGCTCAATGGGATTACATCCAGCAACAGCAGCTCATCATCACTCCGGTTGCCTGCCAGTGTGTCGGCCTGAATTGCGGCACCAATGGCCACGACTTCATCCGGATTCAGGTTCACCAACGGGTCTTTGCCAAAGAATGCTTTGACTGCTTTGCGAATGACTGGCATGCGGGTAGAACCGCCCACCATGACCACACCGTCAATGTCATCCGTACTCAGGCCTGCATCGCGCAAGGTTTTGCGTGCAGCCTGAATGGTGCGTTTTACCAAAGGCTCAACAATGGTCTCGAATTGCTCGGCAGTCACTGTTTCGGCAATGGTTTCGCCACTTTTGAATTCAACGCTGAGGAAGGCGGTGTGTTCGTGTGAAATTTGTTCCTTCACGCGGCGGCACGCCATGACCAGGCGCGAACGCTGTTGTGGGTTCAGCTCCTGAAAGCCGTGTGTGGCAATAAAGTGATCAGCCATGGCGCGATCAAAATCATCCCCACCCAAAGCGGAATCACCACCCGTTGCCAGTACCTCGAACACACCACCTTGCAATCGCAAAATGGACACGTCGAAGGTGCCGCCACCCAGGTCGAACACCACAAACTGCCCCTGCGCTTTTTGATCCAGACCGTAGGCCACTGCGGCGGCAGTGGGCTCATTAATCAGGCGCAGAACATTAAGCCCGGCCAGTTGAGCGGCGTCTTTCGTGGCCTGGCGTTGCGCATCATCGAAGTAAGCCGGCACGGTAATCACGGCACCCACCAGTTCTCCGCCCAAAGTGGCTTCGGCGCGTTTGCGTAAGGCACGCAAAATATCGGCAGACACCTCAACCGGGCTTTTCACACCATGGTCGGTTTCAATTTCAACCATGCCGCCTGAATCTTTGACACGGTAGGGCAGGTTCAACCCTTCTACGTCCTTGAAGCCACGACCCATCAGGCGTTTTACGGAAAATACCGTGTTGAACGGGTCGGTGTCGGCACAGGCCAGGGCATCTTCGCCCATGTTCTTCACGCCGGTTTCGCCGTAGCGAACCACGCTGGGCAAAATAACGCGGCCAGAAGAATCGGGTAAACATTCGGCACTGCCGCTTCGCACGCTGGCCACCAGCGAATGCGTGGTGCCCAGGTCGATACCCACAGCTAGCCGGTGCTCGTGTGGGGCGGTCGACATGCCGGGTTCGGCAATTTGTAACAAGGCCATTAGCTGGCGTCCTCCAGTTGTTCCAGTTTTCTGGTCAACTCAATCATGAATTTGTCGATAAACAGCAAGGCTTGCGCAGTGGCGTTGGCTGTCTGCGCATTTTTTTCGCCGTCAATTTGTTGTGCAATAAGCGCCAGGCAACGCTTCTTCTCTATGGCCACTTCGTCCAGCAAGTCTTCGAGTGCTTCCACACCTTCTATTTCTTCAAGTGCTTCGCGCCACTCCATTTGCTGCATCAATAGCGCTGGTGGCAAGTTGCTTTGCTGCCCACGCGGATTTTCACCATGTAGCTCGCACCAGTAAATGGCGCGTTCCATGGGGTTTTGCAGCCGCTTGTAAGCCTCGTTGACCCGCGTGGCCCACTGCACCGCCAGGCGTTTTTCTTGTGCGCTGGAATTTGCAAAACGGTCGGGGTGTGTTTGGCTTTGAAGGCGCAAATACGAAGCAGAAAGGGCTGCGCTGTCCAGTTCAAACTGGCAGGGCAACCCAAATATGTCGAAATCGCTGTCGCTTAACTTAATGGTTAAATCAGCCATTACACAGTGAAGCTTTCACCACAGCCGCAGCGCGCCTTTTCGTTGGGGTTGTTGAATTTGAAACCTTCATTCAGGCCTTCGCGTGCGAAGTCCAGTTCAATGCCTTCAAGGTAGGGCATGCTTTTCGGGTCAACAAATAGCTTGACGCCATGGGCCTCGAACACATTGTCTTCATCGGCAACAGCGTCTACAAATTCAAGCTTGTAAGCCATGCCGGAACACCCGGTGGTGCGCACACCAATGCGCAAGCCTATTCCCTTGCCGCGTTTGGTCAGGAACTTGCTAATGTGGTCGGCGGCGCGCTCGGTCAATGTAATCGCCATGGTGTTCAATTCCTTTTCAACAACTTTTCAACGATCAGGCATGCTTCTTTTTGTAATCTTCAACTGCAGCCTTGATGGCGTCTTCAGCCAAAATGGAGCAGTGAATTTTTACAGGTGGCAATGCCAGTTCTTCGGCGATGGCGGTGTTCTTGATTTCCAAAGCCTGGTCCAGGGTTTTGCCCTTGACCCACTCGGTTACCAATGAAGACGATGCAATGGCTGAACCACAGCCATAGGTTTTAAATTTTGCATCGGTAATTACGCCGTCTTCACCCACCTTGATTTGCAGCTTCATCACGTCGCCGCAAGCGGGTGCACCCACCATGCCTGTGCCTACTTCGTCGTCGCCCTTCTCGAACGAACCCACGTTGCGGGGGTTTTCATAGTGGTCCAAAACTTTTTCGCTGTATGCCATGGTACTTCTCCTCAATCTTCAAGTATTTCAGTGTTCTGCCCATTGAACGGTGCTCAAATCGACGCCGTCCAGGTGCATTTCCCACAGGGGCGACAATTCGCGCAACTTCGCCACTTTGGTTTTCATCAGTTCGATGGTGAAATCAATGTCTGCTTCGGTGGTGAAGCGGCCAATCGAGAAACGAATGGAGCTGTGCGCCAGTTCGTCGCTACGACCCAAGGCGCGCAACACATAAGAAGGCTCTAGCGAGGCCGATGTACAGGCGGAACCGGAAGACACTGCAATGTCTTTCACCGCCATGATCAGGGACTCGCCTTCCACAAAGTTGAAGCTAACGTTCAGGTTGTGTGGAATACGCTTTTCCAGATCGCCATTCACATAAATTTCATCAATGGCTTTCAGGCCGTTCAGCAAGCGGTCGCGCAGTGCTTTCATGCGGGGCAGTTCGCTGGCCATTTCTTCTTTGGCAATTCGGAATGCTTCGCCCATGCCCACAATTTGGTGCGTGGCCAAGGTGCCTGAACGCATGCCACGCTCGTGACCGCCACCATGAATTTGCGCATCAATACGAATGCGGGGCTTGCGGCGCACATACAACGCACCAATGCCTTTGGGGCCGTAGGTTTTGTGAGCACAAAAGCTCATCAAATCGACTTTCAGCTTTTGCAGGTCAATTTCAACTTTACCAGTGGCTTGTGCTGCATCCACGTGGAAAATAATGCCTTTCTCGCGGCACAGTTCGCCAATGGCGGGGATGTCTTGAATCACGCCAATTTCATTGTTCACGAACATGACCGAAATCAGCACTGTGTCGGGGCGAATGGCCGCTTTCAACGCATTCATGTCGACCAGTCCATTTTCCTGAACATCCATGTAGGTGGCTTCGAAGCCATGGCGTTCCAGATCGCGGAAGGTGTCCAGCACTGCCTTGTGCTCGGTTTTTACAGTGATGATGTGCTTGCCTTTGGTTTCGCCGTAAAACAGCGCTGCGCCCTTGATGGCCAGGTTGTTCGATTCGGTCGCGCCTGAGGTCCATACGATTTCGCGTGGGTCTGCATTGACCAAAGCGGCAACATCTTCACGGGCTTTTTCAACGGCTTCCTCGGCGGTCCAGCCATAGGCATGGCTGCGGGATGCCGGGTTGCCAAAGCTTTCACGCAGGAAAGGGATCATGGCGTCGGCTACACGCGGGTCCACCGGAGTGGTGGCGCTGTAATCGAGGTAAATCGGCATCTTCATAATGTGTGTGCTCCAATCAACTGCTGTTTAATGTGTGTGCTGTGCGCGTGTTACGGCTGCGGCATTGTTGGCCGCTGGCCTTTCGCGAAACTGAATGGTTCGTTCCGCGTCTTTCTGTTTGTGCTTTTCAACCAGGCATTGCAAGGTCACCGAGCCCAGGTATTCAAGCATTTTCGTATTCAGGCTGCTCCACAGGTCGTGCGTCATGCACTGGCCTTCGTCGGTGCAGTTTTCTTTGCCGCCGCATTGCGTAGCGTCCAGGGGTTCGTCCACGGCCAAAATGACGTCGGCCACGCTGACTTCCTTTAGGGCGCGGGCGATGTGGTAACCACCACCTGGGCCACGAACGCTTTCGACCAACTCGTGGCGGCGCAACTTCGAGAACAACTGTTCAAGGTACGACAGCGAAATGTTCTGGCGCTGGCTGATGCCGGCGAGCGAAACCGGCCCTGAGTCTTGCTGCAAGGCAAGATCAATCATGGCTGTGACGGCAAATCTGCCTTTCGTGGTCAATCGCATGGCAACCCTTTTTAATTCCTACTATTTCACTCAAGTATAGCAAAGTTGACTGTTTTACTCAAGTATTCGGGCGGTTTGAAAAATTAGGGGAAACCTTGATTTGACGCGGGGAGTCGACAAAGAAAAACCGCCAGCCAAGGCCAGCGGTTTTTTGTTCAGCGCCCAGCCAAAGCCGGGCTGTTGCCTTTATGCAGCAGCGAACTGAAATACGCGTTTGCGCAACACTTCCAACAAGCCGGTGCAGCTGTCTTCAATGTAGTTCAGTACGGTGTCGAAACCATCGGGGCCGCCATAATAGGGGTCGGGCACGGTGGCTTCGTCGTGTTCAGTGGCGTAGCGCATCATCAACTGAATTTTGTGCGCGTACTGGCGTGGGCACTGCTGTTGCAGCAGGCTCATATTGTCCCAGTCCATGGCCAAAATCATGTCGCTGTCGCGGAAGTCGTCGGATGTGACCTGGCGTGAAATGAGGCTGGAAATGTCGTAACCACGCTTGGCAGCAGCAGCCACCGCGCGGGGATCGGGCGTTTTGTCCAAATGGTAGGCATGCGTACCGGCTGACTCAACAGAAATTTCATGGTCAAGACCCGCTTCGCTTACCATCTGCCTGAAAACGCCTTCCGCTGTTGGTGAGCGGCAGATGTTTCCCATGCACACAAACAAAACTTTGCTTTTCATATTGGCTTCCTATTGTCCTGAACCCATTAAAGTAAAACTCTTCAAACTAAGCGCTGCGTTTGGCGTCCAGCGACGTCACATTGGAGTCGCCCTTACTGCCAAACAACTGTTCTTTTAACAAACCCAACTGGTCGCGGGCCTGGGCCGCTTTTTCGAACTCCAGGTTTTTCGCGTGGTCCAGCATGAGTTTCTCAAGCCGTTTAATCTCTTTGGCCAACTGCTTTTCACCCAACGGTGCAACTTCCATGGCCTTGTCGGCCTTGCGTTGCTTTGAAGCGTTTGGATCGAACACGCCATCAATTAGTTCCTTGATCTGCTTGTTCACGCCCCGCGGGGTAATGCCGTTTTCCGTATTGAATTCAATTTGCTTGTTGCGGCGGCGGGTGGTTTCGCCAATCGCCAACTCCATGGAGTTGGTAACCCGGTCTGCATACAAAATGGCTTTGCCGTTCAAATTGCGGGCGGCGCGGCCAATGGTTTGAATCAAACTGCGTTCACTGCGCAAAAAGCCTTCTTTGTCGGCATCCAGTATTGCAACTAGGGACACTTCTGGAATATCCAAGCCCTCGCGCAACAAATTAATTCCGACCAGCACGTCAAATTCACCCAAACGCAGGTCGCGGATAATTTCTACGCGCTCTACGGTGTCGATGTCTGAATGCAAATAGCGCACGCGCACGCCATTGTCGCTGAGGTAGTCAGTGAGGTCTTCGGCCATGCGCTTGGTCAACGTTGTGACCAATACTCGATCGCCAGCGCGAGTTCTCTCGTGGATCTCGCTGAGCAGGTCATCGACCTGGGTGGTGGCAGGGCGCACCTCAATCACAGGATCAATAAGACCCGTGGGGCGCACCACTTGTTCAACCACTTGGCCAGAATGCTCTTTCTCGTAATTCGAGGGCGTGGCTGAAACAAACACTGTTTGCCGCATTTTGGACTCGAATTCTTCGAAACGCAAGGGGCGATTGTCCATTGCAGATGGCAGACGAAAGCCGAAGTTAACCAGTGTTTCCTTGCGAGACCTGTCGCCACGGTACATGCCGCCCAGTTGCCCAATGGTCACGTGGCTTTCATCAATGATCATGAGCCCGTCTTTGGGCAGGTAATCAATCAGCGTGGGTGGGGGTTCACCGGGCGCTGCGCCTGACATGTGGCGGCTGTAGTTCTCGATACCTTTGCAAAAACCAAGTTCGGCCAGCATTTCCAGGTCGAAGCGGGTGCGCTGTTCCAGGCGCTGGGCCTCGACCAGTTTTCCGGTTTTTACAAAGAAATCAAGCTGTTCGCGCAGTTCTTCCTTGATGGTTTCAATGGCACGCAGCACGGTGGCGCGCGGCGTTACATAGTGGCTGCTGGGGTAAATGGTGAAACGGGGCAGCTTTTGGCGAATTTTGCCGGTCAATGGATCAAACAGCTGAATACCGTCAATTTCATCGTCAAACAGGTCAATGCGAACAGCCAGTTCTGAATGCTCTGCAGGGTACACATCGATGGTGTCGCCCCGAACACGGAAGGTACCCCGTGTGAAATCAAGATCGTTGCGCTTGTATTGCATGGCAATAAGGCGCTTCAGGATATCCCGCTGGCTCAACTTGTCGCCATGGCGAATACTCAAGATCATGGCGTGGTAATCGGAGGGGTCACCAATGCCGTAAATGCAGCTGACCGTGCCCACAATAATGGTGTCCCGGCGTTCCAGAAGGCTTTTCGTGGCTGAAAGCCGCATTTGTTCAATGTGCTCGTTGATCGAGCTGTCTTTCTCGATGAACAGGTCGCGGCTGGGTACGTACGCCTCGGGCTGGTAGTAGTCGTAATAGCTCACGAAGTATTCCACGGCGTTTTTCGGGAAGAATTCGCGCATTTCGGCGTATAACTGCGCCGCCAGTGTTTTGTTGGGGGCCAGCACCAGGGCAGGGCGGCCTGTTTGGGCAATTACATTGGCCATGGTGAAGGTTTTGCCCGAACCTGTTACACCCAGCAGGGTCTGGAATACTTCGCCGTCGTTGACGCCTTCCACCAGTTTTTCAATCGCGGTCGGTTGGTCTCCAGCCGGGGAATAGGGCTGGTAAAGCTCGAACGGGCTGTTGGGGTAACTGATAAATCCAGGGGCCATGTTAAACTACAAGTCTTGATGCGAGGCAACCACAAAGCACACAGGTTTTAGCCAATGATTAACCCAACGGGTTGAACCTTCTGGCCAATCCCGTAGAATTACGGAGTTGCATCATTGGGCTGATGGCTGCAGAAACTTTGCAGCGTTTTGTGATAAGCCAATCCTGCATTATCGTCGGAAATGAGTTTTTTTTCCAGACTTGACTTTTTCTTTTTTCACTCCCAGACAACGGAATCATGCTTTCAAATCGCGCACTTACGATCAAACCTTCCCCTACACTTGCCGTGACAGCCAAGGCGGCCCAACTGAAAGCCGAGGGTAAAGACATTATCGGCTTGGGCGCTGGTGAACCCGACTTCGACACCCCTGATCACATCAAGGAAGCTGCCAAGAAAGCGATTGATGCCGGTTTTACCAAGTACACCGCCGTGGGCGGCACAGTTGGCTTGAAAAACGCAGTAATCGCCAAACTGAAGCGCGACAACGGCCTGGAGTACAAGCCCAATGAAGTGGTGGTGGGCGTTGGCGGCAAGCAGTGTATTTTCAACATGATTTTGGCGACCATCAACGATGGTGACGAGGTGGTTATTCCTGCGCCTTACTGGGTGAGCTACGCCGACATCGTAGAAATTGCCGGTGGTGTGCCCAAGCTGGTGTTTGCCGGTATTGAGCAAGGTTTCAAAATGACTGCTGCCCAACTGGAAGCGGCCATTACGCCAAAAACCAAAATGTTCATGATCAACAGCCCCAGCAACCCCACGGGCGCTGTGTACACCAAAGAAGAGCTGGCTGCCTTGGGCGAAGTGCTGTTGAAGCACCCCAATATTCTGGTGGCCACAGATGACATGTACGAGCACATCAACCTGACTGGTACGCCATTCGTGAACATTGTGAACGCATGCCCGGCCCTGAAAGACCGCACCATTGTGTTGAACGGTGTTTCCAAGGCCTACAGCATGACCGGCTGGCGCATTGGTTTTGCAGCGGGCCCGGCCAAGCTGATCGATGTGATGACCAACTTGCAAAGCCAGTCCACTTCCAACCCCACTTCGATTTCACAAGTGGCTGCTGAAGCCGCCCTGAACGGCGACCAGGATTGTTTGAAGCCCATGGTGGCTGCATTCCGCGAGCGCAACGAGTTTGTGACCAAGGCTTTGAATGCTGTACCCACCATTCAGTGTTTGAAAGCAGAAGGCGCATTTTATGCATTTGTGGATGCACGCAAGGCGATTGAAAAGCTGGCGGCTGAGGGCAAGATCAAGGCTGCAAACGATCTGGAACTGACGGCTTACCTGCTGGAAGCAGGTGTTGCTGTGGTGCCTGGTTCTGCTTTTGGTGCTGAAGGTTACTTCCGCATTTCATTTGCAACCAGCATGAGCAACCTGGAAAAAGCCTGTGATCGTATTGCGAAAGCACTGGGTTAAACCAGAAATTGCCTAAGGTTTAAGCAGGCAGCGGGGTATTTGTAATTCATTTGTCCAAATTAGGACTTTAGGGTTGCACAAAAAAATTTCGCTGCTATAATCTCGGCTCTTTCCCCGATAGCTCAGTCGGTAGAGCGACGGACTGTTAATCCGCAGGTCCCTGGTTCGAGTCCAGGTCGGGGAGCCATATACAAGAAGGGTTTCGAGAAATCGAAGCCCTTTTTCTTTTCCCGCAAAAAACGCACTTTCCCGCAAAACGAGTCTATAAGCCAAACTTTGCAGCAAGTGTAGAGACTCGTGTGGCTTTTCTGTCTTCATTTATGGAATGTTTTTGAATCATCATGACATCTCGCTTTATTCACCCGAGTGAACAAGTTCGCTAGTTTTTTTTAACAACAGAATCGCCCCGTTTTGTCTGGCCACTTTTGATCCTAGCGAAAATTTCGAGCTCCCTTTTGCTCAACAACTTAGTTGTACAAGCTGCCGCAACTTAAGCTCGAGCGTTCGAAGTTCGGCCAGAGCGGACCATCAAGATATGGCTCTCAGATTCTGTCATTTGCCATGACCTACCGATGTAGCCCCTACTTCATTGGCAAGGTTAGACTTAATGCGGACACCTGAGCCTTTAGTTTGAATGTAGTCGTGGTTTACAAAGCGGTCGTTCGCCGTGTATGTGCTTCTGAGACCCATTCCAAGGTGGATCTAATATCTAGTTTTGGCCGGGACACCAACCGCCCCCAAGTCTACTTTCGACAATGGAGAATCGGCTGTTCCATCAGCCATTGCATAAAGGCGAGCGGCAAAGAGTAGCATCGTGCGAAATGCAACAGCACATCTCATTCGGTGACACCCTAAAATCGGATATATTAGAAGTCGATAGGGTCCAGTATTGGGGCCCGCCCGGTCTGAGAGTCAGAACACCGCAATTGCGAGGAACGGCATGACAGCGCTATATCAACTTGCCCTGCTTGGCACCCCGACCGCAGCTCAAATTTCCGAACTTGAAGAGGTCGTCGGAAAGGCCGTCGACTTTTTCAACTTGCGGTTGGGGCATGAGATTGGATGGGAGGTTTGCCCCGATGAATTCAATCCAGACCAACAGAGATCGTCTGCGGCGGCATTTTTCGGAGGTCATGAGCCTCCTCTTGCGAATGTGGCAAGGCTGCTGGCACGGGGCATCCCGCTCATTCCAGTCGCCTCTGACGTTAATAGAGTTGGTGCAGAAATCCCCGCCTTGCTGCAACCGCTCAACTGCTTGGCATACACCGCTGGCGGGGCGCAACGTGTCGCAACTGCTTTGCTGGAATGTGCAGGGCTCCTTCCTCGACAGCGCCGGGTGTTCGTAAGCTATCGGCGGGGCGAGGCTAGGGAAGCTGCCTTGCAGTTATTCGATGCGCTGTCTGCTAGGCTATTCGATGTGTTTCTTGATACACATGGCATTCCACCTGCTGAAGATTTTCAGACCATGCTATGGCATCGACTTTGTGACTCAGATGTCTTGCTGATGCTCGACACGCCAGGATACTTTGAAAGCCGTTGGACAAGTGCTGAATTCGGCCGCGCTTTGTCAAAAGGCATAAGCGTCCTGCAGGTAGGGTGGCCGGATACAACGCCTTCTGCGCGTACGGCGACGGCCAGTCGGGCAGAACTGCTACCCGAAGAAGTTGATCCGTCGACCGGACGCATCGCAGACGGTGCGGTAGATCGCATCTGTCTGCAGTTGGAGGAAGTTCGCAGCCAGAGCCATGCGGTTCGCTCTGTCAATCTCGTGAGCAATTTGCGCAACGCTATTCAAACAATCGGCGGCCAAGTTCTCGGAGTGGGCGCCAACAGAGCAGTCTATGTCCAACTGCCGGATGGGCGGAATATAGTTGTTTATCCAACGGTCGGAGTTCCCACGTCAACTACGTTGCACGATGCGTCTACGAATTCACCGGAACAATCCGTTGCCGTTGTCTACGATCACGTAGGCCTGCATCCCAGGTGGCTGAGCCATCTAGACTGGCTGGGTCAGCACATTCACGCAGCCAAGTGGGTTAAAGCCAGCGAGGCGGGTTGGCAATTCGCGGACTGGGCGGCGTAGCCATGAGCGCAATATTCCTCTCGGCCAGCGTACCACTTGTTGGACGTGGCACTTACCACGAAACGGCCAATCCATTTCTTATCCAATGTGCGGTGAGAGAACTGGTCATAGCAGTCATTCGTCAGCACAAGATTATATGGGGTGGTCATCCTGCGATTACCCCGATGATCTGGAGCATATGTGAAGACTTAGGTGTCGATTACTCACAGTCTGTCGTCTTATATCAGAGCAAGTTCTTTGCAGATGCGTTCCCTGAAGAGAACAAGCATTTCCAGAATGTCGTTCTCACTGACGCTGTTCCCAATGACAGAGCGGCGAGCTTGCTTGTCATGCGTGAAAAGATGCTCTCGCGTGCAGACCTCAGCGCTGCTGTGTTTATTGGTGGAATGGAAGGGGTAGAAACCGAGCATGCGCTTTTCAGGCGATTCCATCCAGCCGCCAAGGTGCTCCCGGTGTCCTCGCCGGGCGGAGCGGCGCTGAATCTAGCCAAGGATCATGGCTATTTCACCGGTGAAGCGCTCGTAGATGTGGACTTCGCTCAGCTCTTCCATACGCATCTAGCGGTTCCCTTGACTGGCAAACCGAGTTAGTTCATTTCTCGGCACTGGCCTCTAGAACATTAACCGAGGATTGTTCATGCCACGGAAAGTCTTCTACAGCTTTCACTATCAGCGCGACAGTTGGCGCGCCTCCAAGATACGCAACATTGGCGTTGTGGAGGGCAACCCGTCAGCGACCGATAACAAATGGGAAGAGGTGAAGCGAGGCGGTGACGCCGCGATCAAGCGCTGGATCGACGAACAATTGCAAGGGCGAACCTGCACCATTGTTTTGATTGGCGCGGAAACGGCAAATCGCCCCTGGATTCGATATGAGATCGAGCAATCATGGAACAGCGGAAAGGGGCTCTTGGGGATACGTATCCACAAACTACTGGACCACAACCAGCAACCATCGGTGGCGGGGGCGAATCCATTTGATTCATTTACCTTGAATGACGGTAGAAAGCTATCCGCCGTCGCCCGCGTCTACGATCCTCCAGGAACCAGCAGTGGTGCGGTCTATTCCTCTATCAGCGACAACTTGTCGAGCTGGATCGAAGCGGCTATCGCCGCGCGCTAGAAGTCAGAGCACTTCGTCAAACAACGATCCGGTACTCATGGGGTCCCCATACAGTTCCGAGATTTGCGACTGAAATTGTGTCTGTCCACCGTAGCTGGGGTGCCTCACGCAAATCACCGGCACAGCATCTGTGATGCGATGAGCTGCAGCGGCAGCATCGTTGCCTATGGCAACGATACGAGAGGGCTTCAGCAAGACAATGAGTTGCTGGAGCAATTCTTCGCCGGCTCGCCTTTCTTGCGCGTTGTGCTGCCGGTTAGTAAACGGATCTCCGGATTCATGCGGGTGAAGGGGAAAGACGTTCCAGAGGAAGATGCGAGCATCAATGTGTTCCAGCATGCCCCATATGACCGCTGCAGTTCGCTCGGCTATAGCGCGTCCTATCGTAGGCCGCTCCGCGATCAGATCGAGATTCCATCGCTTGGCATGCTGGCCCATGTGAACGTCATCAGTCAGGGCTAAACCAGTACGGCGCCCTCCGCGATATCCGAGATCCCTTCCGATCCAGATTGCATCTACCGGCTCTTCGGTTGCACGGCGCAACATAGCGGAGAGTGCAGCAGCGCGGCGCCGAGGCGCATCCCGCCGATCATGAACTTCGCACCGATCCGAATACGGATTGAAGCAGTCTTCGAATTGCAGCGAAGCGACTGCCTCAACGAATGGATGGATCTTCATTATTCAGACTCAAGTGACATGTATTTGATGGTGCGTTGTTCTCGGTTTCCAATGATCCAGCCGCCCTGGTTTGTCTTGAGCTGCCGGAAGACAGCATAGCCTTCCAAGATAGCTTTTTCCCAGAGCTTCAGTGGGCATTTCTCCACTTCGTAACCACTCACGAACTCGCCGACAGTTTTGAGAATTCCGAGTGAGACCTTCTCCTGATTTTCGAAGAAATTAAGCTCTTTGGCTCTTGAAAAAATCCAGGCGGCAACCCCTTCCTCCACAACGATGGCTCGGCCGCTATCCTGCTCTTCATCGAACTTCGGATTGCTCTTTCGCTTGTGTCTAATCAATGCCCGCATCACGGGCGACCAATGCAGGATAGCCGCGTTAGCGAAATGGAAGACGTCGTGGAACCGGTAGCCATCGCGATCGGCAATGTTGTCGGTCAAAGGGTCTCCAATGAACACGCCATTCCATTGGAGATAGCTTTTGCCACTGCCTCGTTGGTTTATGCGAATTCTGAATTCTCTGGGCAGTTGTTCCTCGATTCCAAATTTACTGTCGAAATCGAGGTCAGCCAGATCATCTGCTTGAGGCTCCAAAAACGCACCGCGCGCTTTCCGAAGGTTGGAGCGAGCCACTTCCGAAAATGCTAGCTCGGCTGCATGGATTGCATCCAAGTAAGCCCGTGCGAACACGACCAATTCAGTACGCGCAGGGGTGCTTCCCAAAAGCGCTGCGGCTGATTGACCCAAATGTACAAGGGTAGTATCTAGCGATGCAGGGGCAGCAATAGGCACTGCGATGTATGCCATCGCACCTTCAGCGATATCACTTGCAGCACCAACATTTTTAAAATTTCCGTGATTTGCCGCTTCCGCGAAGATCTCATCAAGAGGAACATTTAAGCGCCTGCAGATCGCAGCCAGGTACCAAAGGGTATCGCCAAATTCTTCTTCCGCAGCTTTCTTAAAGCCAGGGTATGCCGATTTATCTCGAACATGCTTTTTAACCGTGGTCATTATTCCGCCAACTTCTCCGTACAGTCCCTGGAGGACCGGATTGAAGTCGCTCGGACTGAGGACGTCCGTGGCTGCAATTTCTGCAGCGTAATCCGAAAGCAAGAGGGAGCCTTCCTTTTTCATCGATCACCTGCGAAGAGTCAGCCATTCAAAGGGGGCGCCTTGGTAGCCGCTCACGCCCAAGCCGCGTATCCAATACACAAAATCAGTGAGCAATCTCGCATCGTCAAAGGTAGTGAGGCCTATTCCAGCTTTACAAATATGCCGGCCTCGCCGATCACGCAGCTCACCAGGGAGCTTTGGTCCCTGACCTCCAAAATATACGAAATCGTTGCTGATAAGAACCCTGTTTGTACCTGTATCTCGCGCGACGTGGTCAGGGTTCAACGAGCCATCAGGGCGGGAGTGGAAAGAGTCGCGTTGTTGCCAGGCCTCACCTTCTCCAGTTCTAAAATAAATGTTGTCCCCACAACTTTGTTTACGACTGCCGTTACGGTATGGCTTCTTGGATTCAAACCGCGGATCTCGGCCGTATTCGTCGAACGTTAGTATCTCGGTGACCCGCATCGCGTACACAAGAAAACCACCGCGTCGGACACCTCGACCGCTGCTTCCGCTACCGACCACCCAATCACCAATTTCTGCGCTTTTGCGGATGGGCGGTTTACATGTCGCGAGCGTGCAGTAGCTGTAGAAAGGGTTTGGCGCAAAACCACTGTCGTACCGCACGACATAGGAGTGAATGCGTGTCATCAGCAGGGATGCCGCTTGAGTGGAACCGGGTCACAGGCACCACCGTCAGGTTTTTCCCATGAATCCTTCCCGTTGATTGCGTCAATGATTGAATCACCGTTCCAACCAACCAAGGCATCCGCATGTTCTTTTAGCGCATCCGGCAGATCGCATTCTTTTTCGCCATGCTCCCAAACACCAACAATGCGCTTACCCTGTTTGGCTGCATATTCGATTTCCCAGTTAACCCAATCACTGTTCTTTGTTTGGGGGGAGACGTAACAAATGAACACCCCAGCCCAATTGATGGCAGGCGCAAGGATCTGCGTCTTGATGTAGTGCTCATCAGTGGCATTGTTGAACTTTCCTGTGTGGATGGAGGAATCTCGGACTTCCACCCCTTTCAGCGCCAACAAGTCCTTGAGCTTCTGGAGTCCATGATCGTCCTTGTGGACATGGCTAATAAATACATTTTTCTTATCTGCCAAACTTCACCCCCATCATTTCACATGCTTTTAAAGCTTAACCGAATGTAAGCCCCCAGCAAACCCATCTTGAAATGCCTGGGCCTGAACAGCGACCATAGTGTCCACTTCATTTCTTGGTGGACACCATGAGTGCACTTCAAACTATCCCGAAACGCCCCGCACGTGTGTATCGCGCACCCGAATTCAAATCACAGTTGGTCAAACTCGCGCTTGAGCCTGGCGCGTCAGTTTCTGGCGTGGCCGTGGCGCATGGCGTGAACCCGAATCTGCTTCGCCGGTGGGTCAAAGAATCTGGTGCATTAGTCACCCCACCAACCTTCGTACCTGTTCGAATTGAAGCTGGCATCGATCGTCATATTCAAACGCCAGCGAGTAATTGCCAACGCGTCGAAGTCAACATTGATCATGGTGAGTTGCGCATTGCATTCAAAGTCGATCCATCGCAAATGGTTGAGCTTGGCCAAGTACTGCGCGAGGTGCTGCGTTGATCCGAGTCGATTCCATCTGGATGAGCACCGCACCGTGCGACATGCGTTCTGGCATGGACACCCTGATGAACCAGATCATCGCCGTATTTGGTGCAGCGCAGGCGCACCACGCTTATCTGTTTGCCAACCGGGGCGCCAATCGAATGAAGGTGATTGTTCACGACGGCTTTGGTGTTTGGTTGTGCAGCCGCAGGCTGCACAAAGGTAGTTTTAATTGGGGCAAGGGTGCTGATTTGGGCTCATCGGTCACGCTGTCCACCGAACAATTCAACGCACTGATTGTGGGGCTACCTTGGCAGCGGCTTGCCGAATATTCCAGTATCAAATGCCTGTGAGTATGAATTGATAACAGCGTCAATTGGCAAGATTGCCAATAGTACGCATTGGCGGCTTGTGGCAACATGTCGCTCATGATGACAGTGCCCACACCAGAACAGATTGCCAAGATGGATGCAGATCAACTGCGTGCATTGCTGCTGGGGCAAATCAAAGCCAACTCGGCCTTGCAGGTTCAGACCAGTGAGCTTCAAAGCAGCAACACCCAACTGTTAGCTGCCAATACCAATCTTCAGGCTGTGAACGCTGAACTTCAGGTGGTGGTGAAGTACAAAGACGCGGTCATCTCCAAGATCACGCTCGAGTTGGCATTGCACAAGCGGCTGCGATTCAGTAAAAAAGCCGAATCGCTGACTGCTGAACAACGCCACCTGTTTGATGAAACGCTGGACGGCGACACTGCCCAGATCGAGCAGGAAGAACTGGACAAGCTGCCTGAGCAGGACAAGGTGATTGTGACCAAGGCCCTTCAGCCCAAACGCAAACCCCTGCCGCCTGAGCTGCCTCGCACCGAGATTCGCCATGAGCCCGATTCAACCCTGTGTAAATGCGGCTGCCAGCTAAAGCGCATTGGTGAGGATGTGGCTGAGAAGCTGGACTATCAGCCTGGCACCTTCAGCGTAGAGCGCCACATTCGTGGCAAGTGGGTGTGCGATGAATGTGAAACCCTGATTCAAGCACCAGTGCCAGCGCATGTAATTGACAAGGGCATGGCCACCACCAATTTGTTGGCCCAAGTGCTGGTGAATAAATTTGCTGATCACCTGCCGCTGTACCGGCAAGAACAAATATTTGAGCGCACAGGCTACAAATTATCAGCCAGCACCATGGGCTCGTGGGTGGGTCAGTGTGGTGCAGCCTTGCAACCTTTGGTCGATGCGCTGCGCACACAAATCCTGCAGCAAGGCGTGCTGCATGCGGACGAAACACCGATCACCATGTTGTGCGCTAAACAAGCTCTCAAGACAGGCTCAGTCAGCAAGAAAGCTTACCTGTGGGCCTACGCCACCACGCAACACGCCGACATTAAAGCAGTGGTGTTTGACTTCGCTGAAGGCCGAAGTGGGCAACATGCCAAGGCCTTCTTAGAAGGCTGGAGCGGCACCCTGATTTGTGATGATTACCAAGGCTACAAAGCCCTGATCAAAGACAACCAGATTACGGAAGCTGCCTGCATGGCGCACGCACGGCGCAAGTTCTTTGAGCTGTTTGCCGCAAACAAAAGCCACATAGCCCAAGCTGCGCTGGAACAGTTCAACGCCATCTATGCGGTTGAGGCGCAGTTGCAAGACATCCAACCCGATGAACGACGACATCGACGGCAAACTGAAATAGAACCGCTGATGGACAAGCTTCGACAATGGTTGCTGGACCACAAGATCAAGGTGCCCGACGGGTCGAGCACGATGAAAGCGATTGATTACAGCTTGAAGCGCTGGGATGCACTCACCACATTCCTTGACGATCCACACACGCCCATTGATAACAACTGGGTGGAGAATCAAATTCGCCCCATCGCAGTGGGTCGAAAGAACTGGCTGTTTGCCGGAAGCTTGCGCTCGGGCCAACGCAACGCAGCCATTATGAGTCTGGTTCAATCGGCCAAACTTAATGGGTTGAACCCGTTGGAATACCTGACGGATGTGATGGATCGACTACCGACGCAGCCGTACAGCAAGATCAACGAACTGCTGCCGCACAACTGGAAACCCGCCAACTAATCAAGACGGGTTTGCTGGGGGCTTACAACCGAATTAGTCGCCGATGTGGTGAGTGCTACTGGTTGGCTTACGCAGCAATAGAGTTTATTCCTGCTATGACCCATTTATTGGGGGTGTATGCTTTGGTTTATATCACAGTGAATATTAGATGGTATCGAATGGAATCTCCCGCTGCGACGCTGACGCTTGCACAGTTCAATTGACTGTCAGAAATGGGTCGAGGGTAGTTTTTTTTCGGGAATATTTGAAACTCCGCTTTGGCCGAAAATCAGCCAAGTCGAATGTCGTGCATTTCTACTTGCACGTATTGGGCAGATAAAAAATGCAAAGGGAAAGCGGAGCGATTCAGGTATTTATATTCAGTTTTAGAAGTTCTTCTTTCCATGTACTCTGATACACGGGTCCCATAACATTCGGATCGTGAATCAAGGCATTCTTACACCAATAATCCAGACTCACTTTTCGATCCTCGGAGGTTGTCACTGAGGGATCCCATGGCTCCTTTTTAGCAAGCGTACCCACCCACGCGGTGATGAAATGAAAATGTTTTGGATTAACTCGCTTAAGAATGACCGTTACGATGCTGGTGAGCTCCCTCGTAGTGGTGTCCTCGACAACATGGCTAGGACCGTGGCGGCCCATTCTATGAGCAAAGGTCATCTGTTCCGTTGGTAATGTCAATTCAGTAGGAACCCTATTCTGGAATCCTACTGCCTTGCCCATTTCTACCTCTATTTCCAAAAACGGTTTGTTTTGAACATCAAGCTTGAGAAGAACTTGCGGGAGCATGCCAGCAAGTTCTGGATGGGCTTGTAAATGCTCAGCTCGTCTTTCGGTAACTTCAATTTTCGTCCCACATGATTTTTGTATTGTGAAGCTTGAGAATTTCGATTGCATAAGATATTTTCCAAATAGTTAATAGCGTCGGCATTTTCATACTCTTCTATTCTTAAGTCTATTTTGGACGAAGGTTGCGCGGTGTTAGCGCCTTCATCTGCCTTGTTGACTTGTCCTGTGCGTCTACGCCGGTGAGCTGGCTATTCTGCGGCTTGATACTTCGCCAAGAGCCATTAGGATAAAACGAGATCCTTTCTGTGTCAGTATCCTGTTGAGCGAATGCAAGAAGTAAAAAATCTATAGTTCATAGCTAGAGTTGGAGCCAGAGTTGAAGGTTGTAGCCGGTAACACCTATATACATCGAGAAGAGGTAGAAGGCCTTGATACAACAATCGCCGCACCTTTAAAAGCGGCCCTGAGGGTACCGGCGGGTCAAAAACGTGATCCACCAGTATCTTTTGGTTACCGAAACCGGTAGCAAGCTTACTGAAGGGGCGTTGAAAGGTCGCTTCACAAAGGCCAGGGCAGCAGCTAAGGTTGATATTAAAGGGTTCCAGTTCCGCGATTTGAGGGCCAAAGCCGCGACTGATACCACTGAGGCCACTGGGGACATTCGCCAGGCACAAAGACAGCTTGGCCATGCTGCGTTGAGTATGACCGAGCATTACACCAGGCAGCGCAAAGGTGATGCTGTGAAGCCCACTAAGTAACAACCGGAAGAGGTCTAGTATGAGCGTTGACGCGATCAAAGTGATTGAAAGAACGAGTACTGGTTTGGCGGTGGTGGGTAGCTCACGTGTTGAGCTAGTGGCCTTTTTGAATCAGCTAGCCGCCTGCAATGAGGTCCAAAAATTGGGTGAGCAGCAAGGGGTTACAAATGAGGAAATTAGGGTGCTATTTTTTGAGGCAGGTCGCTTGCTTAAATTGATTAGACCTCTTCATGTTGAGAAAAAGGCCGCTTAATCAATAAATCCTACAGTGGAATATTTATAAATCGTAATATGAAATTCGACCCTGATCTTCCGCAAGACGCCTTTCAAATTTTGAAAGAAAGGCTATTTCACAATTCAGGCATGTGCCCTTTTTGTTCAAGCCTAGACCTCTCCCGGTCACTGAGTGGCATTCAGGATTCATCTGAGGAAGAGATCATGCTGGCGACCATTGTGGTGTTCTGCCGGTCATGTGAGGGGACGTGGAGTCATGTGATGGCCCACCTGCAACTTATACAGGTAGGCGTAGGATGCGAGCCGATTGATTAAATTTGCTTCCTGTACAAAACGATTGCTGCCATTTGATGGCACGCTGGATCAAAAACGAAATCTTCATCACCGAATTTGGTCAGGCCATGTAGCTCGTAGCCCCTTGCGTCACGAAGATCAGCCAGCTCATCAAAAGATTCAGCTTCCATCACTTCAATAAGATCGCTAGCGGCAGCGTCGATTATGCCTCTCCCGTTATCCTTCAAGCCAACTCCAAAAATGAAGTCCCGATCCATGTCGGTCAGGGTGCGTTTGGCCCAATCAAACGACCTCGAATTGCTGATCTCCCAGGCAAAGAATCCCACAAAATCGTCTTCACCGTAGGAAATAGGGGTCTCTGAAGCGTCAAGACCTTTCGCCTCGACAACAGCTTGCTTCAATAAGTTAATGTTGACCACATTAGATTTGTCCATTCAGCTTGTTCCTCAAACGATCACCAGCTAGCCCAGTAAGCGGGCTTGGTTCGGGTTTTTTAGTCAGCGCCGCTACTCTGGCCTGGACCGCTTCTGGCAAAGCGCTAGGCGCCTTTGTGGCGGTGGCCTCTACTACCTTCACCTCTGGTTGCTTTGGTGCCTGGAATGTGGGCCTTGGTGTCTTGGCGGGTTTTTCGCCCCGTGGCGTGCGGTCCTTCTTTTCAATGGCGACACCGAACAATGCCTTGTCAATGTCCGTTTTCAACCAGGCAAGAAATTCTGGGTTTTCTTCCACATGAGCCATGTGCTCACGTACGTACTCACCCACCTTCTGTGTCTTCCTGGTCTCTTCGGCACGAACCTTTTTAATCAGAAGAATTTGCTTGCGTTCAATTTCCAAGAGCCTTTGCTGTGCTGTTTTCATTTGATTTTCCTGTTCTGTAACTTCATGGGATCAAATCTAAAATGCGGTGCTTTTTTTGTAAAAGATTTTCTGGTCACGAAAAGCAGTGCGCGGTAACTTTATTTACAGGCGAAGCACGAGAGCATTTTGAAAAACGTGAGCCTTAATTTTTACAGCAACTTTTTTACTTTGCGTGCAACCGTAGAAAAGTAAATTCACCTCGTTTCAGATACGCAAACCACCTATTGGAAGGTTCATATGAAAAACTTTAAGTGCCAAGTAAACATTATTTCTCGAAGTGATGGGGCGTCGATTATTCAGCGCTCGGCATATCGCTCTGGGCAAAGAATTACTGATCAGGAAACTGGGAAAACTCACGATTACTCACATCGAAAGGATGTGTGTTTTTCTTACATTACAGCCCCAGAGGGTTCCCCTGAGTGGTCTCTGTATCCTGAAAAAGTTTGGAACGCCGCTGCTGCGGCCGATACTAGAAAAAATTCTCGCTTGGCTCGTGAGCTGATGATCAGTCTTCCAGCCGAATTTAATTATGAAGAAAGGGCTTTGCTAGTTGCTGATATTGCTCACTTTTTGGTGGGGCGATATCAGGTTGTTGTTCAAGCCGATATCCACGAGCCAAAGATTTTTTCGGTGGAAGATCTTTTAAAACTCAATGATCAGCATGCTGTACCTATGCAATCAGCCCCCGGATTTTTTCATAATGAAAACTGGCACACACACATTTTATTTTCGACACGAGAAATGACTCCATTCGGGTTTGGTAAAAAAACAAGGGCGCTCGACGATGGGAAAACAGGCCGATTAGAAATTGAAAAGATTCGATCGGCGGTGGCAGAAATGATGAACGTCAAGGCCCGTGAGGCCGGAATAGACCTATTCATGCATGCCAAGTCCGCTAGGCGCCGCGGTTCTCCCGAAATTCCAACTATGCCACTGGGGCAGAAAGGTCATTGGGCAGCCAAACGAGGGCTACCAAATGCCACCGCCGAATTGAATCATCGCATCAAGGCATATAACGAAAGAGCTACTTTGGTCGAAGCAGATTTTGATGAATTCCTAAGGCAGCCTAGATTCCACAAGTCCAGCCCTGGCATATCTTTGTGAGATTGCCGATCTTTTTTGGCCTAGAGGCCCCTGTTTAAGGGGTTTTCCTTTTTGAAGTTGCCGATACTTTTGCCGATGAAAGTGTTCTCGGAAAAGGGTTACGTTGATAGCGAGCGTCTCTGTTGGGATCTTTTAAGATAATTTCTTGTTCTTACCGTCGTTGAATCGATTGAGCAAAAAAGATTTCTCCAGTTTTTTTATTTTGAAGAAGAACAAAGGAGCTAAATGGGGATGGTGCAGGCTGGAGAGGTTGGTTTACATTGAAGAATACGTGAGCCACCATGTTTTCTACGTAATCTATTCATATAAAGGTTCATTAATATGCCATACACCCCATCTAATTTTGATCCGATGGGCTCTTTGTGGAATCGCTGGTATCCACATATTCATGCACCAGGAACAGTCCTAAACGATCAGTACAAGGGTGCTGATCCAATGGAGGAGTTCATAGCCCGAGTTGAAAACTCAGAGCCCAGAATCCGTGCTCTGGGAGTTACCGATTATTTCGGTGTGGAGGGTTACGAGCAGGTTTTGGCGGCTAAACGCTCTGGTCGTTTGCCAGATGTAGGGCTAATTTTTCCGAATGTCGAATTGCGATTTGGTATCGAAACAAAAAAGGCATCACCTGTAAATCTTCACTTACTCTTTTCTCCTAAAGATTGTGATCATGTCTCCCGAATCCATCGCTTTCTTGAGGGGTTGGAGTTCAATTACAAGGGCGAAACTTATCGTTGCCGAAGAGAAGACCTGATTCTTCTCGGAAAGGCCCATGATTCGTCAATTATTGATGATGAAGTAGCAAGATCGGCTGGCGCAAACCAGTTCAAAGTAAGTTTTGATCAGCTTATGAATAAAATTACGCAAAGCGACTGGGCTAGACAAAACATGCTTCTAGCAGTTGCCGGGGGAGAGAAGGATGGGACAGCAGGACTACGAGATCCTGATGGTTCTTTTGCGGCGTTGAGAAAACAAATAGAGCGGTCCGCTCACTTGGTATTTAGCTCGAACCCCAATCAAGTAAAGTTTTGGAGCGGTGATGGCGTTGCTCCGGTCGCAGAACTGGAGCGTGAGTACGGCGGACTAAAACCATGCCTTCATGGTTCTGATGCTCATTGCATTGAAAAGGTTGGAGTACCTGACGATGAAAGGTATTGCTGGATAAAGGGCGATTTGGCGTTTGAAGCCTTACACCAAGCGTGTATTGAACCGAAAGAGCGAGTTTCAATCGGTGCTAAACCTCCCCGCGGCTCATTGCCTATCAGCGGGGTTTCCATCGCCTGCTGCTGACTACGCAGAGGATGGTCTGGATTTGAACGAATACCTGGTTCGCAACAAGCCGGCCTCCTTCATGTTCACGGTGAAGGGCGATTCAATGATGAACGCTGGCATTGTGGAAGGCGACAAGGTGATTGTTGATCGATCCCTCAACGCCAAAAGCAAAGACATTGTGGTGGCAGTGGTGAATGGTGAATACACCATTAAGCGGCTTTATAAAAATGCTGTGAAAGTAGAGTTGCGACCCGAGAACCCGGCCTACCAGCCCATTGTGTTTAAAGAGGGCAGCGAGCTTGAAATTTGGGGTGTGGTTGTGGGGGTAGTGCGCCGCTATGGAAACCAAAGCTAAGGAAACGAAAACCCAGCCAGTTTTTGCACTGGTTGATGTGAATAATTTTTATGTGTCGTGCGAGCGGGTATTTAACCCTAAGCTGGAAGGCGTGCCCATGGTGGTGCTGTCGAATAACGATGGTTGTGCAGTGGCCCGCAGTGCTGAGGCTAAAACCCTTGGCGTGAAAATGGGCGAGCCTTGGCACAAGCTAAAAGACCTGGCCAAGCAGCACGGCATTCTGGCTTATTCATCCAACTACACCTTGTATGGCGACATGAGCCAACGTGCGGTGGAAGTGCTTTCCACCTTCACCCCAAACCTGGAGGTGTACAGCGTGGATGAAAGCTTTCTGCAGATTGAATCGGTGTTGAAACTTTACCCAACGGCCACTGAAATGGGGCAGCAAATTCGAGAGCGCATGCGCCAGTGGTTGGGCTTGCCAGTGTGCGTGGGCATAGGGCCCACCAAAACCCTGGCCAAGCTTGCCAACCACATGGCCAAGAAAATGCCGCAGTTCAATGGGGTGTGCGATCTTCATGCAATACCTAGAGCAGAACGGGTAAGAATAATGGCGGAAATTGATGTGGGCGAGGTGTGGGGAGTAGGGCGCCGTGTGGCTATTCGTTTGAATGACATGGGCATTCATAGCGTACTCGATCTTCGCAACGCAAAGCCAGCAGAAATTCGCAAACACTTCAATGTGGTGCTTGAGCGCACCTGCCAGGAACTTCGTGGTGTGCCTTGTTTGGAACTGGAAGATGTGGCGCCCGACAAGCAACAAATAATGAGCTCGAAAAGCTTTGGGCAGCCAGTAACTGAAGTGGTAGATCTTTGCGAAGCCATATCTGCTTATGTAGAACGCGCTGCACAAAAACTACGAGCGCAGCAATCGCTGGCGGGTGGTTTGTATGTGTTCCTGCGCACTAACCCGTTCGACCCGAAGGCGGCTCAATACAGCGCCAACCATCATGTGTCGTTGGGTGTTCCCACTGACGACACTCGGCTGATCTCCGACCTTGCGGTGCAAGTAATCAAGCATTTATTCAAGCCCGGTTTTGTGTACAAAAAGGCGGGGGTTATGTTGACAGGGCTTACCGAGAAGGCGAGTTATCAGCATGACCTGTTTGCGAACATTGAAGGGCAAGATAAATCGGCCAAATTGATGAAAGTGTTGGATGAAATTAACGGTAAGTTTGGGCGAGATTCGCTGATTTGTGCGTCCTCTGGGTTTGACAGAAGGTGGGCGATGCGGTGCGAAAATCGAAGTCCGCGACACACTACATCTTGGTCGGAGATGCCAATTGCGATTTGATATTTGATGCTAATCCGATCTGTAGCTAATCCACGCTTAAAAAGTCGGCCTTGCAAAATGTTCGA